>NZ_DATMTE010001103.1:0-35118 GCF_035564935.1 Chitinophaga sp.
GCAACACCAGTTCTTTAACCGCATTAAAAGAAACGGTTAACAGGATAGCTGCTACCTTATAGCCGCCACACTGAAACCGGACAAAAACTGTACAGAAACGAACATATATAAAATATCTCCACATCAAAAATAGTTGAAAAACGAAGGCTTATCTAAATGGCATCGTTTTTACGATACCAGGCGCAGATCGCATTACTATGATAACAAACTTCTTCCGGTCCGCCTGGCGGAATTTAAAGCGGCACAAGGTGCATTCCTTTATCAATATAGGTGGCCTGGCATTAGGCATTTCCTGCCTGCTTCTTATCTTTTCGCTGATCAGGTATCACCTGGGCTTCGACAGGTTTCATCCAAACAACGACAGGATTTACCGGATCACCACGGAGTTCCATGAAGATAAAATACGCCAGAATACCGGCGTTCCTTCTCCCATGGGGGAAGCATTCAACCGCGACTTTGCCGTAGCCGAAAAAGTAGCCCGGATAGCCAACCTGGGGAAACGGGTTATCTCCACATCGGGCGACAGAAGGTTTGAAGAAGAGATAGCTTTTGCCGATCCCGCCTTTTTCGAGATCATGAATTTTCCTTTGGCAGCCGGCGACCGCAGCTCGCTGCTAAAAGCTCCCTTTACAGCGGCTATCACGCAGCAACTGGCAACAAAATACTTTGGAACAACAGACCCCATCGGTAAAATCATTCACCTCGATGATTCCCTGCAATTCACGGTAACGGCTATATTAAAAAATCTGCCGGTCAATACTGATTTCCATCCGGAAATCTATTTTCCTTTTAATAACCTGGAAAACCATTCCCCCTGGATGGTGGAAAAAGACTGGTGGATGAGCGTGAGCAAAGACATGCAATGCTTCGTACTGTTAAAACCAGGCGTCCGGCCCGCGGATGTAAACGATAAGGTATTAAGCGCCATCTCCCGGCAACACTACGATAAACAGACAGCGGCCATATTCCGGTTTAAACTGCAACCGCTTTCTGATGTTCATTTTAATGCAGCACTGAGAGGCGTCATAGAAAAGAAAAGCCTCTGGGCACTGGCTTTCATTGGCCTGCTGCTGATCATTACCAGCTGTATCAATTTCGTAAACCTCAACATAGCCCAGGCATTGGGGCGCTCAAAAGAAATCGGGTTACGCAAAGTATTAGGCAGCCACCGCGGTCAACTGTTCCTGCAGTTTATGATGGAAACCGGTCTCACCGTATTAATAGCCATGCTGCTGGCCGTCATTATTTCCCTGCTTGCCTTACCCTATATCAATAACCTCTTTGATGTGAAGCTGAGTATCAGCAATGCATACAACGGCTACCAGCTGCTGTTCCTGCCCGCTTTGTTCCTCATGATCGTTTTCCTCTCCGGCGTTTACCCGGGTGTGATCATTGCAGGTTTTCAACCCATACAGGCGCTGAAAAATAAAGTGATGCAGCACAAAGCCGGTGGCATGCCTGTAAGAAAAGGACTGGTGGTAACACAGTTTGCCATTTCACAACTGCTCATCATCGGCACCATTGTGATCGCCAACCAGATGCGCTATTCGATGGAGTCGGACCCCGGCTTCCGGAAAGATGCTATCGTGATGTTGCCTGTACCGGAACACAGTCCTGCTAAAATAAGCACCCTGCGTTCTTTACTGGCGCAGATCCCTGGCGTGGAAAAAATTACTTTCTGTGGTAATGCACCCGCTGCATCAGTAACGCCGTCTACCGGTATTCAGTTCGCATCGCGCACAGAAAGCGAAAAATTCTCTATTTACTATAAACCTGCTGATCCCGAATATCTTTCTACCTTTGGGATCCCGTTGCTGGCAGGCCGTAATCTCTACCCCTCCGATACCATCCGGGAATTTCTCGTCAACGAAACTGCCGTAAAAAAATTACAGCTGCCTTCCAACAACGATGCCCTGGGTAAAAAAGCAACTATCAATGGCAGTACCGGGCTGATTGTAGGCGTAGTGAAAGATTTTCATAACCGGTCGTTTCACGAACCTATCGATGCGGTTTACCTGACCACTTCGGTTGAGCATTATGGCAACTGCGCCGTCAGGGTAAACATGACCAATTACGCATCTGTTGCACCATCACTGGAAAAAGCATGGCAGGAAGCCTTCCCCAGGCAGATCTACAATTATACCTTCCTGGACGAAAGGCTGGCACAGCTTTATAAATCCGACACCACTATTCTCCGGCTTATCCGGTTATTTACCATCATCTCCATTATCATTGGTTGTATCGGTTTATATGGCCTGGTATCGTTTATGGCTACACGAAGAACAAAGGAAATGGGTATCCGTAAAGTGCTTGGCGCCAACGTGGAAAACATTATATGGCTGTTTGGCAAAGAATTCATTTACATGCTCATGATCGCTTTTACCATAGCAGCGCCTCTAGCCTGGTACATGATGACCCGCTGGCTGGATACTTTTGCTTACCGCATTCACTTTGGTGCGGGCATTTTTGCTATGGCTATCTTTATTTCCCTCGCCGTAGTACTGCTAACGGTAGGTTATAAATCCATTCAAACGGCATTGATGAATCCTGTTAAAAGTTTAAGGGCTGAATAAGATCCTTCACTTTTACGTATATGCTCCGGTTGCAATTCAAAACTACTCAATGGTGGAAGGACACAAAAACAAAACCGCCGGTTTTGCCGCTTTTTGCCGGAATCCGCCGAAAATGGTGGGGTCTTACGGGGCTTAGTGTATGGGGAGTGTATGGGGAGTGTATGGAGAGTGTATGGAGAGTGTATGGGAAGTGTATGGAGAGTGCTACACATAGACGACTCCTAAGCATCAGAGAAGTACCGGAGAAGTATGCAGGAAGTAACTCACACGCAAAAAAACGGTCAGCTACCCCTAAACGGAGCAGCTGACCGCTGAGAAACAACGGGGAATTACAACCCCTTTCCAAAATCCGGCGCCGGCTTATCATACCAAACCCTTTGCGAACTGAGTGTGGGCAAATCCTGCGCATTAGGCGTAAAGCCCTGTTGCTGCATGGCTGCATTCCAGTTGGCCCGGTTTACCTCCCCGGGGTCTGTTAGCCAGAACCGGCGTGGAATCAGCTCATTAAAGGTTTCCCTGCCGTAATAGGCGGAACCGGTTTTAGGATACCCGGTACGCCTGCAAAATACATACGCCTCATTAGATTGACGGTACATACTCAGGAAAGCCTGTACATAAATCCTTTCAAGATTATTGACACCGTTAAATTTCACCTGTGCGTTGTTCTGGTAGGCTTCTATTTCTGTGAGCCCGGTACCGGTATAAGCGGTGGTGGAACCTGCTGCTACCGCAATGGCGTTCATGGTTTGAATGGAAGATGCAATGCCTTTGTTATACCAGTCTTCCGCGGTTCCTTTGGTATCCACGCCTCCTGCGTATCCTTTCTGGATAAATTCTGCTATATAAAAACAGGTTTCCGCATAAGTAACAGATACATCCAGGAAATTACCGGTGGCCTGGTTCAGCTTCGGAGAAAAGAACCGGCGGTTAATAGCAGATATCAGGTTGTACTTGGTATACTGGCTGACAATAAATCCATTCCCGATATAAGCCGCCACGGTGGGATTGGTGGTCCAGTCGGCCGGACCGCCCTGGTACATGATCAGCGGATCATTGGGATTGATAAAAGCCGGCAATGTAACGTTATACTTCGCCAGCGAATCCTTGTAACCGCCTACCAGGTCGTTCTTTTCAAAGTATACCGGTAAACGCGGGTCTGCACTTTTTTTCATGAAGGCCATAATGGAAGTAGTAGCATAACGGCGGCTGCGGTAATCTATATCAGCGCCATTGCCAAATGGCGTATAGGTGCTGTTAAGATATTTCACCTGTGATGCATCATCGTTAATGGGGCCGGTGGCGTCTTTCATCACTTCCTGGAAAATGGCCTGGCATTTGGCTTTATCGGCATTCTCTAACCTGGCGGCTATACGAAGTTTGAGTGTGTTAGCCAGCTTCACCCATCTTACCCAGTCGCTCTGGTAAAAAATATCCGATTGACCATAGCTCACCTGCGCAGGCAGCGAATTATCTGAAAGCACTTTAATGGCCGCATCCAGTTGGGAAAGCCAGTTATTCATCAGTGTTGGCTGCTCGTCGTACACGGGTCCGTATTGCGACTGGTAACGTCCTTCAATGGCCTGTGAGTAAGGAATGGAGCCGTTCATATCCGTTACCTTCAAACCATGAAGTACCTGCAACACATAAGTGACCATGGCAACCTTCTGGTACTGGTCTTTATTGGGCATTTCATCTACCTGCTTCCTGATCTCAAATAAATTAGGAAGGATCTGGAGGTAGTAATTATTATAACGCGTGTTTACGTTGTTGGTAATTTCGTACGGACTGGAAGTAACATGCTGTGTAAAGCGCATCAGCTGTTCCATGCTTTCCCACACCCATTCTGTACCCTGGTAGGTTATGATCTTATCTTCCGAATAACTGAGCAGGAACTTTACATCCGGCTTCGACACCAGGCTTGGATTGGTGTTGATATCCCCGAAGTTTTTAGAGCAGGAGCTGGATCCCAGCAGCGCGAGTAACAGACCGGTTTTTATATATTGATGCAATGTATTTTTCATGATCTTGATTTTTTGTTTGTACAATTTATTTTTCCTTAGAAGCCAACCCTGATAGTACCTGCAATAGAGCGTACCATTGGCAGAAATCCTTCTTCCCCGGAGAATGCCGTATTGTTGGAATTGTTGGAAGCAGGATTATAATTATAAGGCAGTGAATTGTACAGGTATAACAGATCGCGGCCTACAATCGCCACGCTAAGATTATTCAGCATCAGTTTCTTACAAATGGCCGGTGAAAACTGGTATGCTAAAGACACCTGTCTCAAAGAGATCCATGAATTTTTCTTTATCCAGAAATCGGAAACACCGGTAGAAGAAGAACCATATCGGTAAAAAAACTGCGGCGCATGGGTAGGTTCTACCAACCCTTTTTCATAAGCCTGCTGGTAGGTCATACCACCCACGTTTACCTGTTGCCCGTCGGGCAAGGTTACCATCTGTCCCTTTGCAAATACGCCATCGGGGATGATGCCGTCATCGTAGGTTTGCTGATCGTACTTGCTGGTCCAGGTAATACCGCCATGATCTGCATCCCTGCCCTGCAGGGTATTGGGGAATACGCCGGTATGCGTGCCATAACGATAGGTAAGCAATACAAAATCGCCGCCGAATTTACCATCCAGCAACACGTTTAATGAAAGGTTCTTATACCGGAAAGTATTGCTCCATCCTGCGCGGAACTTAGCATTGATATCGCCCACATCCTGCAGGGTGTTACTGCGGGCGGGGAACCCGGCACGGGCATCGGAACGCCAGGCCAGTTCAGGCTTGCCGTTGTTGGGATCATCTATCGGGTTGCCATTGGCATCAGTGGCCTGGTAAGCTTTTGAATGAATAGTAGTACGAAGGGTACCGTAAGATTTACCTACAATTGCCCAGGTACTGATCTCTCCTACATTGGCTTTCAGGTCGTACTCTGTGCGGCCCGGGTACAGGGATTTGATCAGGTTCCTGTTGAGCGAGTAATTGACGTTGGTGTTCCATTCAAAATCTTTGGATTTCACCGGTGTTCCATCTACCATTACTTCCAATCCCCTGTTCTGGATATTACCGGCATTGATAATAATGCCCTCCAGGCCGGATTCCGGCGGGGTGCCTATATCCAGGATCTGGTTTTTGGTATTATCCTGGTAAACGGATACGTCGAAGCCTATACGACTTTTCAGGAAACGCATTTCTATACCCAGCTCTTTGGCCACTTTTCTCTCCGGCTTCAGATCGGGCACCAGTGCAATAAATTTACCGGTAAGCGGATCGGGATAGCGGCTGTAGGTAGAGATGGGCAGATCTATACCACCGGAAGAAGTATACCCGTTAAAGGCAAATCCCGGGTTAATGGTAAAGGGATCGGTATCATTACCCAGGCCGGCTATATTACCTCTCAGCTTACCAAAGGTGATCCATGCCGGCAGCTTAAACGTTTCGGAAAACAACCAGGAAACGCTGACTGCCGGGTACTGGTAAAAGTAGTTACCTGTACCATTGGTATAGGTAAGTGCAGAGGACCAGTCGCCACGGAAGGTACCCTGTACAAACAGCTGGTTCTTCCAGGCCAGGTCCACGCTGGCATAAATGGAGTTGAATGCTTTTTTGCTTTTTAGCCCGCCTTCTGCTTTTGGCTTTTCTACAGAGTTAGCCAGGAAGTAGTTGCCGGGATAACTGAGCCCGCCTACCGTTTCGCTGTAGTTGTAGGTGGTTTGGAAACGTTGGGTTTCACCGCCTATGTACCCGCTGAGGTCAAGGTCTTTGGTGAGCGTTTTATTTACGGTGGCCATCCATTTAAAGAAGTAGCTTTCTTTGCTGGTATGTCCCAGGCCATACAAACCGCCGGTGAAGTTCTGTCCCTGTCCCAGTTCCTTGTTTTCATTTTTGGTGTACAGGTTATTCACATTGCCTTCCAGTACCAGGTTAGCCCAGGGCGTAAGTTTTGCAGTAATAGCAAGGCGGCCGCGGATGGTTTGTTCATTCTGGAAGTAATCGTTTTCAAACAAGTTAAACCAAAATCTCGATTCGGGCACCTTATTGGTTTCATTGGGATCCGCCGGGTTGGGCGTACCGCCCAGTGCACTGGTATAATGATCCTTTTGCATCCAGTACCTGGTATCATAGTTACGTGGTAACAACCAGGTGAACAGCTTACCAAAGTTATAGGAAGCAAAGGCATCCAGGCCACCGAGGCGGGGCGGGTTCCTTCCTGTGAAATAAGTGTAGTTGGCACTTACGTCGGCACTCAGGAATTTATTGATCACATGCGTTACGCGCGCCTCCACGCTGTTTTTGAGCAGGTTGTTCTTGGCAACAATACCTTCACTCTGGTCGCGGGTATAGGATACGCGGAAAGTGGACCGGTCGTTACCGCCATCCAGCGATATATTGGTGGCCGATCCATGACCGGTTTGAAATGCATCGAGGAAGTTATTGGGTTGCGCTACATATTTTGTAGGAGTACCGTCGTAGTTGATCACATCCTGCCCGGCAAAGCGGGGACCCCAGTTTTCCAGTTCGCGGCCAATCTGCCGGTCGATGTAAGGCTTACCCGTGGCCGGATCAGTAGGAAATACTTTTGTTCTCCAGTTCTCTGTTGGTTTATAGTTGGGATCGCGGTTATCGGTAAAGAAACCGCCTACGGAACCGCCCCCGTATTCGTTCTGGAAATCGGGGCCGGAATAAGGGTCGAATACATTGAACGTCTGGCTAACGTTAATGCCTAAACCTTTTCTTTCATGTCCTTTTTTTGTGGTGATGAGAATAACCCCGTTGATAGCGCGTGAACCGTACAGGGCCGCGGCTGATGAGCCTTTGAGCACAGTTACGCTTTCAAAGTCTTCCATGTTCAGGTTTTTCAGGTCGTTACCGAAATCGCGCCCTGTACCTCCGAAGGTGCCATTGTCCATGATCACGCCATCGATCACGAAAATGGGCTGGTTATTATTCCGCAGGGTGGAGTTACCGCGGATCAGGATCTTGGTGCTGCCGAAAAGTCCGCCGGCGCCCTGGTCTATTTGTACCCCGGCCACTTTCCCCTGCAGGGCATTCACGGGGTTCACTTCATTGGTGATGGCAAGGTCGGCGCCTTTGATCTCCGTGGCGGCAAATCCCAGGCTCTTTTTGGCTTTGGTGATACCAAGTGCGGTTACCACTACTTCTCCCAGTTGTTTGTTGTCTTCCACCACGGTAACATTAATGGTGGTTTGGTTGTTAATGGGAATTTCCTGCCGCAGGTAACCGATGGCATTAAAAATCAGTACCCCGTTGGCGGGTGCATTGATGGAATAATTGCCCGCTGCGTCGGATACGCTGCCTGTTGTAGTACCTTTCAATAATACAGAAACGCCGGGTATGACTTCCTTTTTTGTGGAAGTAATGGTTCCGGTGACTTTAATGTTTTGTGCAAAGGTTGCTGAAGCGCAACATAGGACCAGGTATAAAGAAAGTATTCCGCGCTTGGAGGAATGTAAACATGTCCACATACAGGTGAGTTTAAAGGTTGATAATATTTATGCTATGACCGACTGAATTGCGTGCGATTTGTTCACTAACTGAAAATGGTTGATTTAAAATAACGGTTGATGATCTGCTCCTGACTATAACGGCTGAACTGGTTATTTGTTCATAACAGTGAAAGTGTTTGATAAATTTGTATGCAATCGCAAGTCACCTGTCAGCCGTCAACTTTTATCTATTCACTTTAAATACAATTTATCATGTTTACAATCAATTCCGGCCCGGAACTTTACTGTCCTTATCCCCAGCGGTTGCACCCGCTGGTACACGAAGCGGATGCGCATACCACAGCGTGGGTCCGTGCTTTTAATCTTGCCATGGAAGAAAGCTCCTGGAATGCCTATCACGATCAGAAGTTCACCTGGATGGTAGCCAGGATGTTCCCGGATGCGCCACTTTTTTCCTTATGCATTGCAAGCGATTTTAACACGCTGCTGTTCCTTTGGGATGATCACCTGGATGCGCTGGCGCCCAACCAATTCAATACCGGGTTTGAGCGCATGGCGCATCAGATGATGCAGATCCTGCAAACCGGCAAAACATTTACCCTGGAAACGGGCGGTCCGTTGCTGGCGGCCATGAGCGATATCTGGCAGCGGATGCGCCGCATCAGTAACCGCTCCTGGCAAACCCGGTTCGCCCGCAGCCTGAAAGATGCCTTTACAGCCAACCTGTGGCGTATGCAGCATGTAAACAGCGCCCGCAACATTTCGCTGAAAGACTACATGCGTTTCCGCCCGCAGATCGGTGGCGCCAATTTCTTCCTGGAACTGGCTACGCTGATGGATGCCATCCACCTGCCGGCAGACCTTCGGGCCAATCCGCAGGTAAAAAGCCTGGGCCTCTATTGCAGCCGCACCATTTGCTGGGCCAACGACCTCTACTCCTTCTCAAAAGAATCGGAACTGGGCGATGAACTCAACCTCGTGATGCTCCTGAAACACCATCAGCAACTCACACTGGAACAGGCGGTAGAACAGGCTACAAAAATCCACAACTCGGAAGTGGCCCTGTTTAACAATACTGCCGATGTACTCACCGCTGTATGCGCTGCCGCTGTAAAACCGGTACTGGAACAGTATATTTTAACACTGGGACAAATGATGAAAGGCAACATCGACTGGAGTGGCATAGACACAACACGTTATCAGTATGTGTATGCATAACTACTGTAGCAATACTTTGTTCACAGTGCTGTTCAACAGTTTCAAATCAATAGGTTTAGAGATATATTCCCTGGCGCCTGCGCCCAGCATATCATCGATCGACTCCTGGAAGGCATCGCCGGATACGGCGATCACCGGAATATTTTTTAAAGCAGGTATATCACGGAGCTGATGAAGGGTATCCTTCCCGCTAAGTCCCGGCATATAACTATCTATGAAAATAAGATCCGGTTTTTCATCCATTGCTTTGTTAATACCTTCTGCCCCGCTGCCTGCCACTACCGTAGCAAAACCCAGCCTGCGCAGGAAATTGGATAATACCAGCTGGCTCATTTCATTATCATCGATCACCAGGCTTTTCAATCCCTTGTGAAGCGTAAGCTCCATCCAGCCGCCCTGTGCCTGGGTGGGCGCCTGGGCTGTTGTTAACGGCAGGCGTACAATAAAGGTGGTGCCTTCTTCCGGCAGGCTGGTCACGGAAATCTTCCCGCCCATCATCTCCACATATTTCTTCGTGATCGGCAAACCGAGACCGGTTCCTTCAAATTGGCTTTTTCCTGCTTTAAACGGTGTGAACAAAGTAAGCAGATCGGCCGCAGCAATACCCTGGCCCTGGTCTTTTACTATAAACTGCCACTGTGTTCCTTCCTGTAAAACATTTACGGAAATTACGCTGTTGGTGCGGGTAAACTTGATCGCATTAAACAACAGGTTATTCAGTACCTGTGTCAGCTTGCCTTTATCGGCCACTATATAACACGGCATATCTTCCGGGATATCCGTCCTGATCTTCACTCCCCGCAGATCAGCGATATACTGGTATACAATGATCTTATCGGAAATAAGTTCGCGGATATTAAATGCTTCGGGATGAATGGCGTGTGCTGCACCGCCTTCTATTTTCGAGATGGCCAGTACATTATTGATGATCTGTAAAACATTATGCGTAGCGGAATAGAGGTGTTCTATTTCCGGGCGGATATCGTTGTAGCGGTCTTCTTTATGCACTTTCATCATCAGGTCCTGGCTGATCGCATAAATTGCATTCAGCGGGTTACGGATCTCGTGGCTGGTTTCCCTTACAAAAATTGTTTTTTCGTCGGTAGCTTTTGTCAGTTTTACATTGAGCGTTTTCAGTTTTCTTACATACAGGAAGATAGTAGCTACATCCAGCAGGAGGATAGCCGGAAGCGTAATCCAGCGGATGATGAATTGCTGGTGATGCCCCATGGCCATGGGCGTAATAAATGTATAATAATAATTGATCTCGCAGGCGATCACTGATAATACAGCCACTACAATGCTGGCAATTACGAGCGCCCTTGTTCTGAAAATCATGAGCGATGCACCCAGCAGGAACAGGAACAACAGGTGTACTTCCGTTAGCATGCCCAATACGGCGCTGAAATAAACGATGGCGATATTATTGATAGCCACGAAGGCAATACTGGCTAAAACAGGCTTATTTACGGCATTCAGCAGCAATACGCCGAGGAAAAGACCGGCTTCTGTCCAGGCAGGGATCAAAAGGTCCGTTTTCCCGGTACCTGCAAAGCAGCCGGCGCCAAATAAAAGACAAAGGGTGGTAGTGATTAGGGAAAAGATATTGACCATCCTGGTCACCCTGGCCAATGACTCTTCCTGGCGGAAGGTTCCGGTGTTCACAACACGGTGAAAAAGCTGACGGATGTTCATATGGTTATATTTTGAGAGGCATTCGCGGGATAGCTGACAAATCAATACAGTTGTAAATCAGTATATCACAAGCATAAATCTACTGCAATTTACGGATTATTTACTTCCCGGGATTTTTCACTTTCAGGAGGCTGGCATTAATGGCTGCCACTACAGTACTTACCGTCATCAGTACCGCACCGGCAGCGGGGCTCAGCAGTATCCCCTGTTGATATAACACGCCTGCCGCCAGGGGCAGCGCCACAATATTATAACCGGTTGCCCAGGCCAGGTTCTGGATCATTTTCCGGAAGGTGGCCTTACCAAAAAGGATCAGGTTTACTACATCCTGCGGGTTACTGTTCACCAGTACGATCCCGGCTGTTTCCGCCGCCACATCGCTCCCGCTGCCAATGGCAATACCCACGTTGGCCTGGGCCAGCGCGGGGGCATCATTGATGCCGTCGCCGGTCATGGCTACAAATTCCCCCTGCTGCTGCAATTCCTTAATCTTATCCAGTTTCTGGTGTGGCAATACTTCTGCAATATAGCTGTCCATTCCCAGCGTTTTGCTTACCCCTTCGGCCACTACCTTATTATCGCCGGTAAGCAGCACGGTTTTGATCCCGTTTTTCTTTAAGGTGGCAATGGCGCCGGCTGATTCCGGCCGTACCTGGTCGGCCAGCGCAATGAAGCCTGCCACGGCGTTGTCCCGTACTACGTATACCAGGGTTTCTCCCGCCCGGATATCAGTGGTAGCGGCATCCTTCAGTTGTTCCGCCACATAACCCGGGCTCACTACCTGTACTTCCTTCCCCGCAATGCGCCCGCTGATCCCTTTACCGGTAAGCGCGGTGACATTTTCGGCGGGCGGCAGCGTAAGCTGCATTTCTTTTGCCTTAGCGGTAATACCGGTGGCTATAGGATGCTCCGAACTTCCCTCCAGTGCGGCAGCCATGGCCAGTACTTCTTCTCCCTGAACACCGGCCTGCAATGATTCAAACCTGGCCACTTCAAAACGGCCAACCGTGAGGGTGCCTGTCTTATCAAAAACAAGCGTGGTGATCTTCCTGGAATTTTCAAAATCCGTCCGGTTCTTTATCAGCAACCCATGCCGCGCGGATAAGGCGGTAGACCGGGCAACAACCAGCGGTACCGCCAGGCCCAGCGCATGCGGGCAACAGATCACGATCACCGTTACCATCCGCTCAATGGCAAACGATAACTCCCGCCCGCTTAACCACCAGTATAAAAAAGTGGCGATACCGGCTAAAATGGCAATCACCGTTAGCCAGCGCGCCGCTTTGTTTGCCAGCAGTTGCGTCTTCGATTTGGATTGCTGTGCATCCTGCACCAGCTTCACTACCTGCGAAAGATAGGAATCCGCGGCGCCATGCGCCACTGTTACTTTTATAGCCCCGTTGCCATTAATGGAACCGGCAATTACTTTATCATTGCGTTGCTTTTGTACCGGTTTTGATTCGCCGGTAAGCATGCTTTCATTCAGCGAAGTACTTCCCTCCTCAATGGTGCCATCTGCCGCCACTTTTTCACCCGGCTTCACCAAAATTACATCGCCTGCTTTCAGGGATTCCGTTTTCACCTCCATCACATGATCGCCATGTACCAGGTGCGCATCATCCGGCATCAGTTGCACCAGCAGTTCCAGTTCGCGCGAAGCGCCCATCACCGACTTCATCTCAATCCAATGCCCCAGCAGCATGATGAGGATCAGGGTGGTGAGCTCCCAGAAAAAATCCATACCCGGCAAGCCAAATACCGTAGCCACGCTGTAGATATATGCCACGGTAATGGCAAAGCCTATCAGCGTCATCATACCGGGATCGCGCCCCTTCATTTCTTCCCACCAGCCTTTCAGGAAAGGCCATCCCCCATAAATAAACACAACAGACGACAATCCCAGCAATATCCAGGCATCTCCGGAAAAAGTAAAAGAAATACCCAGCCAATGCTGGATCATTTTTGAGAGCAGCATTACCGGTACCGTTAGCACCAGCACTACATAAAAACGCTTCCTGAAATCGGCAATCATCATGGCATGATGATCATGATGCCCGCCGTGCTGCATCGCTGCATGGTCATGCGCCGTTTCCATTGTGCTGTGCTGATGCTGATGTTCCATAACTGTATGTTTTAATAGCTTAACGTGATACCGGCTCCGAGCCCCATATCGCTGTCGTAATGCGTGGAGAAGGAAAAATTCCTTGTAACAATGTACCGGAACCCCGCCATATATTCTTTATCTGTATTAACCATAAAACCAAAACGCAACCGCCTTGTAATGGGTACATCTTCCCTGGTTAACTGCACACGCACCTTACCTTCTGTATCCAGGGAGGCATCCGCCACAATCAGCATGGGTAAAGTATATGCCAGCCCCAGGTGTAGCACCTGCCTGAAGTTCTTCGTATTCTTCTGTCCAAAGAGGTTCTTCTCCGGTTCATCCATTTTGCGGTAACGCACATCCCAACCGATGTAAGGAAATAACCACTGGTTTTTACCGAGATATCTTCCAAAATGGCTTTCGCTCTCATAACCGTGACGGTCATTCAATCCTACACGCCATTCGGTGGACAAACGGTAACGGCTATTCGCTACAATAATCTCGCCATCGCTGCCGGTGCTTTCCAGTCCCACGCGCGCCATGGGATATAACATGCGGTCATCTTTCTTCAGCATACGGTACGCTTTCACCGGGTCGGGCACTTCCGGGTTTGGCGGCGAATCTTCATAACTGAATACCCGCCCCATACCGCTCATCATATGATAAAGAATGTGGCAGTGGAAGAACCAGTCGCCGCTTTCCGTAGCAGCAAACTCAATCGTGTCCACTTCCATGGGCATAATATCCAGTACTGTTTTCAGCGGTGAATATTCGCCCTGCCCGTTCAGCACCCGGAAGAAATGCCCGTGCAGGTGCATGGGATGCCGCATCATCGTATTGTTGAACAACACAATCCGTACAATTTCACCTTTCTTTATTAAGATTTTATCCGTTTCGGACACCACTTTATTATTGATACTCCATACATAACGGTTCATGTTCCCGGTTAGTTCAAAATGCAGCAACTTAACGGGACCTTCCGGCAGGGTTGTTTTTTCCGGCGCCCGTAACATACCGTAGTTCAGTGTTACAATATCGCCGGCTGCGCTGTCCATCTGCATGTTGTGCATATCATGAGCGCTGTGATCCATGGGCTTATCGCCACCGGTAATTTCAGGATACATCACGGTATTCATATCCATTACCTGGTTGCTCATCTGCATACCGGTGCTGGTATCGAGGTTACCGTTCATCTTCATCATATCGTTCATCATCTTCATTCCCTCAAAATATTTCAGTCGCGGCAACGGCTTTGCCGGCATCTTCATGCCTTGCCCCAGCCACAGGGAAGTAGAGCGGGTACGGTCTTCCGCGGTGGCAAGGAATTGATACTGCATATTATCCGGGATGGTCACTATCACATCATAGGTTTCTGATACCCCTACCAGGAGCCGGTCTACTTCCACGGGTTCCACATCTGCGCCGTCATTGGCCACCACCGTGAGTTTCCCGCCGGCATAGTTCAGCCAGAAATAAGTGGAGGAGCTGCCATTGATGATCCTCAGTCTTACTTTATCGCCGGCTTTAAACTGTGGTTGTTCATCTGTTTCTTTACCGTTCGACAGGAAGCGTTCGTAATATACATCGCTCACATCCATAGCATTCATACGTTTCCATTCATTGGTCACTTTTGTTTTGAAATGCTTATGCTGTATGGCTTCGGCATAGCTCTGCACCGATCCTTTTTTGATGGCGAACCAGTCGTTTGCATTATGCAGGTACCTGTTCACCGTATGCGGGTGTATATCTGTCCAGTCGCTCAGCAACAACGTATATTCCTTCCCGTTATCGGGCTTCCGCTCATGAAAAACAATGGCGCCGTACATACCGCTTTGTTCCTGGAACATGGTATGACTATGGTACCAGTAAGTACCGTGCTGTACAACGGGGAAACGGTACAGGTGTGTTTCACCGGCTTTTACCGGTCTTGTGGTAAGGTAGGAAACGCCGTCGTACTGGTTTGGTAAGATAAGGCCGTGCCAGTGAACAGAGGTTTCTTCTTTCAGGGTATTATGTACATAGATCTCTGCGGTATCCCCTTCTGTGAAATGCAGGGTGGGTCCGGGAATAGTGCCGTTAATAGCAAGCCCATGGCTCATTTTTCCGGAATAATGTACCATGGTATCACCTACATACAGATCATAACGCACCACCTTTGGGGCGGTATTTAAAGGAGCCTGTGCAACAACCATACTGCACAGGCTCATCAATGTGATATACAGGAATACTGCTTTCATACTAATCATTAAAAACTATTGAATGGTGTCGCTTACTTTACCGCAGGTCAGCATCTGGCTGCCGAAGTAAGGATTTTTGATGGCGTTGCTGCTGCTCAGCCAGTACGCTTTTTTCATGGGGCAATATTCCTGGTACACCGGCTGTCCTGAAAGCGGTACTGCTTTAGCCAGCTGGTAAAAGTTATCAGAAAATGTTTTGAACTGTTCCCGTTGTTTGCTGATGTTTTTTGCTTCAGCGATAGCTTTGGCGCCGCCCTGCAGCTTTGCAGCCAGCGGCATATAAGCATCGTGAACGGCAGGTGGCATAGACGACATATCAACACCGGCGGCGGCTCTTACAAACTCATCTGCTTTGGCCGCAGCCACGCCTGCATTACCGCTTACCAATGCGTCTTTAATATTGTAATATAAAGAAAGCAAGGGAGAAAGCTGTGGGGAAACAGTTTTACCCTGTGCCATTCCGGGTTGCATAAATGCAGCTGCCAATACGATGCCTGCCAATAATATCTTTTTCATGTTTGTTGTTTTTATTTGTTGATAAAGTCTGGTGTAAAAATACGATGTAAACGGGGCGGGCAGTTATAGAATTAATGCTATGTTTTATATAATTCCGCGGAATTTGTCTGACTCACTGATTTTGTCTGACTCACTGATTTTGATGATTTCGCTGATTACGCTGATTTGATTTTGTAATGATTTTTAAAATGATTTGGGGAGATTTTAGCGAAAGTATCCGCTTAAATCTCCCCGAATCATTTTAAATCCAAAGTAATCAAATCAGTGTAATCATCAAAATCCTGAGTCAGACAAAATCCGCTTAGCTCGCCAAAGGCGAGCAGGAACTATAGCAGCTTCATTTCATCGATCAGTCGCGTACAGCCGGCGTATTTGTCTACAATAAACAGTACATAGCGGATATCCACCATGATGTTACGGCAAATGGCCGGATCAAAATTGATATCGCTCATGGTGCCTTCCCAGGTCCGGTCGAAGTTCAGCCCTATCAGTCGGCCATAAGCATCCAGTGCTGGGCTTCCGGAGTTACCGCCGGTAGTGTGATTAGAGGCGATGAAGCAAACCGGCATTTTACCATTCACTCCATAACGGCCGTAGTCTTTCTTTTTGTAAAGCTCTATTAAACGCGCCGGCACATCAAATTCGTAATCCCCCGGGATATATTTTTCCATGACGCCATCGAGGTAGGTATAAAAATCATAGTGAATGGCATCACGCGGGTTGTACCCGTCTACTTTTCCGTAAGTAACCCGCAGTGTGCTGTTGGCATCGGGATAAAAAACTTTTTTGCTGCCCATTACATCCATCTGCGCCTGCATATAGGTGCGTTGCAGGTTATTGATATTGGATTGCAGATCGGCCAGCGGGCGGCTTATATTATCCACATAACCTTTGCGCATGG
The DNA here is from genome assembly GCF_035564935.1 of Chitinophaga sp. Classification (GTDB taxonomy): domain Bacteria; phylum Bacteroidota; class Bacteroidia; order Chitinophagales; family Chitinophagaceae; genus Chitinophaga. The sequence continues at coordinate 16,718 of NZ_DATMTE010001103.1, forward strand.
CCATTACCAGCCGGGTAGCCGGATCTTTCCACATCTGCGCTACTACCGTATTATATGGCTGCTGCACAAAAGCAGTGAGTTTATCCATAGACGTTAGCCCGGATGCTGCATACAGTTTATCGGACAATACGCGGCTGTTTTTATTGTTCTCCTGCCAGATCTGTGCAAATTCCGCCCCTGCAAATTGTGCGGGCACACCTTTGGCATACAGGGCAATCAGGCTTACCGCCACATCGTGATCCACATTGGCATTATAGTTCTGGTAAAATCCCTGCATGGAAGTAAGGAACTGCTGCCGCATGGTTTCATACTGCGCTTCTCCCCTTTCATGCACATCGTTGAGGAAACTGATCAGGCGGTCGCCTACGGTGAACAGTTCTACATTCCTAACCAGCTCGCTGTAGTAATCGCGGGCCTGGGCATAAGGCTGAACCTGCTGGTAGTAGCCGTTGAGAGAGTCCAGCACACCGCCGTATTTTTGTTTCCATGCGGGATTGTTTTCCAGCTGTTGCCGGTAGGTATCTTCGTACTGTAATTTTTTGCCTATGCCATTGGTTTGTTTTACGCCCTGCATTTCTCCCATCCACTTCTTCCAGTAGTTGGCCGTACCGGCAAATTTAGCGGCGTACTGGATCTTTATCTGCGGATCCTTGCGCATATAGCCATCCATGATCTTGAGAGCTGCGTCGCGCATTTCCACTTTAGCGGCATCCAGTACTTCCACAGTTTGTTTTACGCCTTCAGAAGGCAGGTATTCGGTGGTGCGGCCGGGAAAACCCATCACCATCGTAAAATCGTTCTGTTTTACGCCCTTCAGGGAAATGGTGAGGGCATATTTGGGCTTTAAAGGCACATTATCCTTTGAATAAGGCGCCGGGCGGCCATCCTTACCGGCATAGATGCGAAACATGGAAAAATCGCCTGTATGACGCGGCCAAACCCAGTTATCCGTATCGGACCCGAACTTACCGATGGAAGAAGGCGGTGCACCTACCAGGCGTACATCCCGGTAAGTTTCCGTTACAAACAGGAAATACTGGTTGCCTTCATAAAAAGGCTTTATCATGGTTTCCTGCCAGCTTTCGTGGCGGGCCTGCTGCCGGATCTCGTTCAACCGCTTATCGATGGCCGACTGCCGCTCTCTTTCGCTCATACCGGCCTTTACATCCTGCAGGGCCGCTTTGGTAACATCATCGATACGTACAATGAAGGTGGCAAATAAACCGGGGTTAGGCAGCTCTTCCACAGCCGACTTTGCCCAGAAGCCGTTTTCCAGGAAGTTATTCTGCAGGGAGGAATGCTTCTGGATGGCATCATAGCCACAGTGATGATTGGTGAGCAGCAATCCCTGCTCCGAAATCACTTCCGCCGTACAAAAACCGCCGAAACTCACAATAGCATCTTTCAGACTGCCTTTGTTGATATTGTAGATATCCGCGGCAGTGATTTTCATGCCCATGCCCTTCATCTCTTTCTCATTAAGACCGGAAAGCAGCTGCGGCAGCCACATTCCCTCGGTAGCGTAAGTGTGCCTGGCCAGTACGAGGAGAAGTACCATTAATAGCACCGGTTTCACGATTCGTTGCAACATATCTGATATTCTTTTTATAAAAGAGGCAATTTACTATAATTCGGGCAGCGACGAAAAGATAACCCGGTGTTTCCGATCATTCATCGACGTAAACCAGCGATTTACAGAGAAAGCAATCGCTATCCGGTAAGAAAGTCTGAATTTCAGCCCCATATCTATCTGTCGCAAATGTTCCGCTTAAAATCTTCGGTAGTAATCGCACACATCACGGGGTGGCTGATATGCCTGGGTTTACCCCTGCTGTTCATCAGCGGGCAAACGGGCGACCGTAAAGCACTCTCCATCCTGTTTTCAACAGATTACCTGGTGTTCCTGGTAACGTACGTAGCACTGTTTTACTTTCACACTACTTTCCTCTTCCCCAGGCTGTACTTCCGGAAACAATACGTCCTTTATTTCCTTTCAGTACTGCTGTTGCTGGTAATGGTGAACTATATGCGCCCCTACGACCACCTGTTTTCAAGGCTCCGGCATCCGCACATGGAAACCCGGTGGCGCCCGCCAACGCCACCAGGCAGGCAACCAGGCCCGCGACCGGAAGCCATGGAGCCACCCGGTAAACCGCCCGTACGGGTGGATATTGTGAGCGACTTCCTTTTCCTGCTCACCATTGCACTCAGTATCGCCATTGAAACCACGCACCGGTGGCGCCAAACCGAAAAACGGGCGCTGTACGCAGAAACCCGGAAAACACAGGCGGAGCTGTCGTTCCTCAAAGCCCAGATCAATCCACACTTCCTGTTCAATACCCTCAACAATATTTATTCCCTCGCTATCACCCGCAGCGATAATACCGCTATGAGCATCATAAAGCTGTCCAACATGCTGCGCTATGTTACAGAAGACACGAGAGATGATTATGTGCTGCTGGAAAGCGAAATTGAATGCCTGCGGGATTATATCGATCTCCAGAAACTCCGGCTCACTACCAAAACAAAAGTCAATTTCGCTGTTACCGGCAGCCCGGGCATCAAATGCATTGCCCCGCTGGTACTACTCCCATTCCTTGAAAACGCATTTAAGTACGGGGTCAGCAATCATGAACCTTCGGAAATCAATATCCTGCTGCAAACATCCGGTAACAGGATCCATTTTTACTGCAGTAATAAATTATTCAGGATAACGCCGGATACAAGCCGCACCGGTATTGGCATTGCCAATACCCGGCAACGACTGGATCACCTGTACCCCGATAAATATGAATTGCAGATCAGTGAAGATAACGGCGCCTACGCTATTTCCTTACAATTACAGGTATAACCGATGGAGATCAGATTTATAGTGATAAATGACGAACCGGGATTAAGATGATTATATTGATTTGTGTTTTGTTGTTTTATTTTTTCAGGGAGATGTTTATTTCAGGATTCCTCACTATAATTACAGATAGATATATCATCGTTCAGTTCTAAGATAAACGTATCTGTAGTGTCGCTGAAGCCCGGCACAGGCACAGCCGTAGCGCTGATGAACAATTGTTTCAGGAATTGTTTACGGGTGTTTTCCATCTTATCATTTTTGATCTGTTATAAAGATTTTGATTCTGTAACAGATCAGCAAAAAGGATAGATGAACAGGCATTATGTACCGGAGAATAGCATTTCCGGAGCGGAATAGATGGCCACAGAAAATTTAATTCAGCAAAGAATACGGAGGAAATCCTTTTCCTGCAACAAAAAATCCCGGCCCCGGAAATACTTCAACAGATCAGCTCATGCAACGATTAGTGATACAGGTAATTCAGTGCAATAATATCGTTGGCGTTAAACGTGCGGTTGCCGCCATTGGAGCAGGCCAGCATCCAGGAGTTGGCATCCGGTGCGGATGGAGTTCCCGGAATGTACACTGCGCCTATATTGCTGGCGCCTTCGTTTGTTGGCGTACCGCCGCAGCTGTAGGAACGGTCCATGTAATCGGTATGGCGCATACCAATGCAGTGGCCAATTTCATGCTGGATCACAGAGCCCACATACAGTACGTTTGGATTGGATCCATAAGCATACTGGTTGGTGTTCATTTTAATGGTGCTGTAAGGATTGCCGCCGCTGGTGGGGAACCCTGAAGAACCCAGCGTAATGTAACCGCCACTAGGTCCCTGGTTAAATCCCTTGATGGTGATGTTGGCAGCGCCGCTGGTTACACGCTGGAAGGTCATGCGTAAGCCTAACCTGTTGTAGCGCGCAATAGCCGTGTCCGTGCCGGCAATAAAAGCGGAACCGAGGCCGGTTACCTTAATTTTAATAACGCGGGGTAATGCCGTTACCAGGTAATTGGTGCGGTACTGCTCTGTTTTGGCAATTCTTAAAATAGGGCTGTTAATTATCACATTCAACTGCTCATCTGTAAGCAGGATGTCGCCTTCCACAAGGTAGCCATCTTCGGTTTTCACCACGTTCTCTGTACTGAAGCCGTTTGCTTTGATCTGGGCTAACACTTCTGCTGATACGGGATCTGGCTTTGCTTCTTTTTTCGCGTCGTTCTTCTGACAGGACGCAAAGAGGAAAGCCGCTGCCATACAGCAGAGTACAGGAATTGATTGTGTTCTCATAGTTCAGATTTTTGGTTTTGTTTAGAAAAAGAATTGAGATTTTGTTCAGGTTTTAAAAAAAGATATCCTTTCGCCTGTTCCTGTAAACAAGCAATTGTTAACACTACTAATACCTGTGCCGATCTGCGATTGAACCAGGCATGAAACAGCAACAGCCCTATGCATGAAACACAGTTGCTTTTTCATTATCCTGCCGCAAATGCCATCGTTTAGCTTTGATTATCTTCCTGAAAACTACAATTACACAGTGCACTCGTTTTCGGGTACATACAATAGCTAATATGCCTGCTATAGCATAGCATCAGATTTTAATGGGTTGGTGATGATTCAGTGATACCGGCTGTTCCGGCGATTCAGACTTGCTCTACAAATTGATTGTTTGTGAAACAGTTTACAGATCGTTGCTCAGATTTTGTTGAATTTTATCTTAAGGATTTCCTGTTTCAATATTACAACATTCGTTTTATTTAAAAAAAATTTTTGTTGTGGAGATGATAAAAAATTGTGTTGAAAAACTAAATACAGTAGCTTTAGGTGGCAACACTAAAACCAAAATCGCATACCATTTTCCAACGCCTCCATGCGGATAAAACCCTTTCAAATATGGCTTATGCTGCTTTTGCAGTTATGTTATTGTTACTATGCAAAAGCGCAGCAGCAGTACTATGCCGACAGCATAGTGCAGCGGTATGCCACAGATACTTTTTCCCTGCAACGGAAAAGCGGGCCATTCCTGGTAAAGTTTTCGGAGCTGCCGGATGAACGGCAACTACAGCAATGGGGACTTATGCAACCGATTTCCCGTTACCATTATATACTGCAACATGCACCAAACGACAGTACCATTCTTTATTGTTAGAGCGCAGGTTATAATTTCAAAGCAAGCATCCCGCTGCTGCAACAGCTGGAAAAAACAGCTGCACACGATAGTATTCTCACACAGGTATCATATCTCCCTCCAGAAAAACAATTGATGCATGCACGTATACTATCGTATTCCACCCAATACCATGTAGCAGTTGCAAAAGTTAAAAAGCTGGACTGGGCACTGTTTATCAGTCAGCCTGCTATACAGTTTGCAGACCTTATCCGGCGGCCTTCTCCTGAAATCATTATCAATACCGGTAACATGGTATTGAACCGGATCACGTTTGCACAACAGCAGTTTCCCCTTATCACCGGGCTACGTATAACCGTTTCCGTTAAAGAGGATATGTTTGATACTTCCGACATCGATTTGCAGGGGCGGTATGTTCCATCTTCCTATAACTCCCCCCTCAATACTGCCCATGCCCTGATCATGGCTACATTGATCGGTGGCGCAGGCAACAGCGGCGCCGGGGGTAAAGGTGCAGCTCCCGGGGTAAAACTGAGCTCATCTGATTACAACAGCAGCTTATTTCCTGATGAAGATGCATACTATCGTCAATCCGGCGCTACCGTGCAAAACCATTCTTACGGCACCGGCATCGAAAACTATTACGGCGCGGAAGCAGTAGCTTACGATCAGCAGATCTATACATCAGATACTATCACGCATGTATATTCTTCCGGTAATATCGGTACGTTGCCTGCGGCAGGCGGGCGTTACCAGGGCATTACAGGCTACGCCAATTTATCCGGCAACTTCAAGCAGGCTAAAAATATCATTGTTGCAGGCGGTACAGACAATGCCGCCCGGGTAATGGGGCTAAGCTCCAAAGGCCCTGCTTACGACAGCCGTATGGTGCCGCATGTTACCGCCTATGGTGAAGACGGTACTTCCGGCGCTGCCGCGCTTACGAGCGGCGTAGTAGCCCTGTTGCAGGACACATGGCGCATGTTGCACGGCAACGCTGCTTCCTCCGCCCTTCTTAAGGCAGTTATCATTAACAGCGCCTCCCGGCCCGCAGGCATACATCCATCATTTGGAGGCGGATATGGCAGCCTGGATGCCTATGCCGCCATGAAAACGATACAGGCCAACCGGCTGTTGCAGGGAAATGTGAGCAACCATACAGCTGCCACCTTTGATATCACCATTCCGGAAGGCATACAGGAAGTGAAAATAACATTATGCTGGAATGATCCGCCGGCGGCAGTAAACGCCGTTAAAGCGCTTGTAAACGATCTTGATGTAACAGCCACTACACGGGATGGCAGGTTATGGTTGCCCTGGATACTGAGTAGCTATCCATCGGCCGATTCCCTGAAACTGCCCGCAACGCGCGGCAGGGACAGTATCAACAATACAGAACAGATCAGTATTGAACATCCTGTAGCAGGTAATATGCGGATAAATGTATCCGGCACGAAGATGGCTGCCGGCGTACAACCTTTTTACCTGGCCTATGAAATGATCCCTGCCAACACTTTCCAGTGGCAAAATCCCGCAACGGGCGCCGTAGCTACCGCCGGGCGGGCGCTGCCACTACAATGGCAAACCACGTATACAGGCAACAGTGAGCTTTCCTATAGCATCGACAGTGGCCGTACCTGGTTGCCTGTAGTGCAAAACCTTGCCGTGGAAAACGGGCAGTATCAATGGGTGGCGCCGGATATATTTGGTATGGCTATGTTGAAACTAACGTTAACGGATACCTCGTTTATCAGCCAGTCTTTTTATATTTCACCGGTGCTTACCATGCGCGCAGGATTCAATTGCACAGATACCGTGCTGCTGTACTGGAACGGGCAGCCCGGAGCCGCAGCTTACCAGTTATACACCATGGGCAATACAGCACTGGCGCCATACCAGCAGGTGCGCGATACATTTATTTTTATTCACAAAGCCACCGCCGCATCGTTATACTTTGCAGTAAGCGCTGTTGCTCCTGCCGGGTGGACAGGTATTCGCAGCTATGCCGTTAACTATACGCAACAGGGCGTTGGGTGCTATGTGCAAACCCTGCTGGCCGATCCTACCACCGACAATAAAGTAGCATTGTCGCTTACACTGGGAAGTACCTGGCAGCTGCAAACGGTTTACTGGGAGCGGCTCACCCCCGAAGGCTGGTTAACCCTGGAACAACAGCCCGTTGGCAACGCTATGAACTTCAATTACCTCGATAACAGCGCGCCGGAAGGATTGCTGCGCTACCGGGTAAAACTGCTTACCAACGGCGGACAGGTGATCTATGCGGATGCTGTAACCGTTAGCATTATTGCAGATAACCATATCCTGCTTTTCCCCAACCCCGTGAGCAGCCAGTTCACCGTTTTAGATGCCACCCTGCGCAGCCGCAAACTGGTGATCACAGATATGGGCGGGCGGGTGGTATTGCAACGCAACCTTGAAGCCACCCAGGAAACAGTTGAAGTGCAACAGTTGGCGAATGGTATTTATAACTGTAGTATTTATGCAGATAATAAACGGATCTATTCCACACAAATAGTAAAACAACACTAGCAACTACACGGGTATAACATATGTATCCAAGCAAAACAGCTGCCCCGGTAAACCGGAACAGCTGTTTCTATACTTACAATAAAATAAAATTAAAGGTGAATTGCTTCGCCGTAAGCCACTTCTATGGCATCTTTTACAGATTCGCTCATAGTTGGGTGCGGGTGGATGGAATCCAGCACTTCCTGGTAAGTAGTTTCCAGCTTACGCGCTACTACTGTTTCAGCGATGATTTCAGTAACGTTGGCGCCGATCATGTGCGTGCCTAACCACTCGCCGTATTTAGCATCGAAGACCACTTTTATGAAACCTTCAGTAGCACCGGCTGCAGAAGCTTTACCGGAAGCAGAGAATGGGAATTTACCCACTTTCACTTCGTAACCGGCTTCTTTTGCTGCTTTTTCAGTATAACCCACAGAAGCAATTTCAGGCGCGCAATAGGTACAGCCTGGGATGTTCATGTAGTCCAGCGGTTCTGGTTTGTGTGCATATTTCTTTTCGTTGTATGCAATGGCTTCCACGCAAACGATACCTTCTTTGGAAGCTACGTGTGCAAGTGCCTGACCAGGAACCATATCACCAATGGCGTAAACGCCCGGGATATTTGTCTGGTAATATTTATCCACCAGTACACGGCCCTTGTCGGTTTTGATACCCAGTGTTTCCAGGCCGATGTTTTCAATATTGGCAGCAATACCTACCGCGCTCAGTACCACATCTGCTTCCAGGGTGATTTCGCCGGTCTGGGTTTTTACTTTTGCCTTTACACCGTTACCACTTGCTTCTACTGCTTCCACAGAAGAGTTGGTCATGATTTCGATGCCTTTCTTTTTGTATATTTTTTCCAGTTCTTTGGAGATATCCTCATCTTCTACCGGTACAATGCGCGGGAGGAACTCAACGATGGTAACTTTAGTGCCCAGGGTAGCGTAGAAATAGGCAAACTCAACGCCGATTGCGCCGGAACCTACCACGATCATGGATTTAGGCTGCTGCGGGAGCACCATGGCTTCACGGTAGCCGATTACATTTTTACCATCAATTTTCAGGTTAGGCAGTTCACGTGCACGTGCGCCTGTAGCCAGAATGATATGTTTTGCTTCGTGTACAGTGGCTTTACCGTCTTTATCGGTTACTTCCACCTGGCCTTTGGATTTTACCTTTCCATTGCCCATTAACACGTCGATCTTATTTTTCTTCATGAGGAACTGAACGCCCCTGCTCATTTTATCGGCAACACCGCGACTACGTTTGATCACCGCTTCAAAATCCACCTTTGCATCACTTACCGTGATACCATAATCTTTTGAATGCTGCGTATATTCAAAAACCTGTGCCGTTTTTAACAAAGCCTTCGTTGGAATACAGCCCCAGTTTAAACAGATACCACCCAGACTCTCTCTTTCAACTACTGCAGTTTTAAATCCCAGCTGAGAAGCACGGATAGCAGCCACATATCCGCCGGGCCCACTACCAATTACGATTACGTCGTATGCCATATTGTTTAATTTTAAATTGAACTTGCCAAAGGTAAATAAATAAGCAGAAAGCACAAAGCCTATTGCAAAAAGCCACCGGAGCGGAAACAACGGCGGTATTTGGTGTATTTACCGCGGTTATCTGCGCTCCGGTGGCCTTTATACTGAAAATCTTATACTAGCGGAGATCTACCACTTCTACGCCTGGATAGTTCTTGGCGTCGAAAGTAAAGGTAGCATCGCTCAGGTTGGTATTTGGTGTAAAGTTGGTGATTTCGTAGGTATAATGATTACCATTCTTCTCAAACACCTTCATTTTGGCAATGCTCTGGTTCTTTTTATCTACAGAAACAATCACTTTAAAAATGTTCTTGGATTTATCTGTAGGTGTAAGCTCTATATTCTGCAACACCTTTCCTTTCTCCGTGCTTTCCGGTTCCAGTTTGTACAGGTAATCCTTGTCGTAGAAGTTGGTGAACAGTTTGGCCGGCGTCATGGCGCCGCTGCCCTGATCCACGTTATTCACGGTTACTTCATTCACATCTTTGGCGTATGTCCAGGAGGTTTTGTTATCGCTGATAATTTCCTGTCCGGGCAGCGTTACTTTATACTTGGCGCCTTTCAGATAAACGATCCCTTTTTTAGAATCAGATACACTGTTATTGGCGCCTTCTATCTTTAATACAAAATTAGCGACTACTGTTTTTAAGGATTTGAATTTATTACTAACACCATCCAGAACGGTTTTTGCCTTTGGATCTGAAGCCCCCCTGGATTGTGCCATGCCGCTGAAAACAATACCACTCAACAACATTCCGGTTAATACAAATTTCTTCATCGTAGTTTTTTTTAGTTTGTGCTATCCAACAAAGACAAATGCCATGCCGGTATAGCCGTGTAGGTTTTTACAGGGTGCAAAATTGATCATATTTCCTGAAAAAGGGTAATAAATTCCACCGGCTTTAACATATTATAACAAATTATTAAGGATTTCGTTCAGCTCGCTTTCCGTTTTTACGAGCACATCCCTGGCTTTACTGCCCATATTGGGACCTACTATGTTAGCGGCTTCCAGCTGATCCATAAGGCGTCCGGCGCGGTTATAGCCGAGTTTCATCCGGCGTTGCAGCAGTGAAGTGGAGCCCTGCTGGGTGGTAACGATCACCTGGGCGGCCTCTTCAAACAGCGGGTCCCTGTCGGCAATACTCAGCTCCCGGCCATCCGGGTCCTTATCATCTACATACTCCGGCAGCAGGAAAGCATCTGGATAGCCCTTCTGGTTGCCGATAAATTCCGCCACGCTTTCCACTTCCGGCGTATCCACAAAGGCGCATTGCAAGCGCACCAGCTCCCCGTTGAAGGAAACCAGCATGTCCCCCTGCCCTATCAGCTGCTCGGCGCCGCCGATATCCAGGATGGTACGGGAATCTATTTTGGAAGACACCTTAAAAGCCACACGGGCCGGGAAGTTGGCCTTGATGGTACCGGTAATAATGTTTACTGACGGGCGCTGCGTGGCAATGATCAGGTGGATACCCACGGCACGGGCCAGCTGGGCCAAACGCGCAATCGGCATTTCCACTTCCTTACCGGCCGTCATGATCAGGTCCGCAAACTCATCTACCACCAGCACAATGAACGGCAGGTAGCGGTGGCCTTTCAGCGGGTTCAAACGGCGCTGGGTGAATTTGTTATTGTATTCACGGATGTTACGGGTACCGGCTTCCTTCAGCAGGTCGTAGCGCAGGTCCATTTCAATACAAAGCGCGTTGAGCGTATGGATCACCTTCTTGGTATCGGTAATAATGGCATCGTCCTCGCCGGGTAATTTAGCCAGGAAGTGCTTTTCAATAAGCTTGTACAGCGACAGCTCCACTTTCTTTGGATCTACCAGCACAAACTTCAGCTGTGAAGGATGCTTTTTGTACAGCAGCGATACCAGCAAAGTGTTGATACCAACGGATTTACCCTGACCTGTAGCACCTGCCATCAGGAGGTGCGGCATTTTTGCCAGGTCGGCAATGAAGTTTTCATTGTCGATCTTTTTGCCGATGGCAATAGGCAGGTCCATGGTGCTGGTCTGGAACTTTTCCGACGCCAGCATATTTTTGAGAGATACAATGGTTTTCTTCACATTGGGTACCTCTATACCAATAGTGCCTTTCCCGGGGATGGGCGCAATGATACGGATTCCCAGGGCCGACAGGCTCAACGCGATATCGTCTTCCAGGTTCTTAATACGGGAGATACGGACACCCGCCGCCGGTACTATTTCATACAGGGTAACAGTGGGCCCTACGGTAGCGCTGATCTTCTGGATAGAGATATCGTAGTTCTTAAGGGTATCAATGATCTGGTTCTTATTCTTTTCCAGTTCGGAGGTATCCTGTACAATTACTTTATCTGCATTGTGATTTTCCAGCAGATCCAGCGTAGGGAATTTATAATCTCTCAGGTCCAGCGACGGATCGTAAGGATCCACCGGTTCTACCGGCCTTACCGGCGCTATTTCTTCCACTTCGTCTTCTTCGTCCTGGTAGGTGGGTTTTATTTCGAAGGTCACCTCCACTGGTTCCCCTTTCTTTTTGCCTGCAGGGGCCAAAGGTTGTTCAGGCGTTTCTTCTATATACAGCAATGGCCCCGGGTCTTCCTCCTCTTCTTCCTCATCGGGGAGTTCGTCTTCGGCAGAAGGCTCCGCTGTTTCCGGCGGAAGATAAGCAGCATGTGCGGAAGGGATCACGGTGATGTCTTCCCTTTCCACCAGTTGCATAGGCGGCAGGTCGTCCACCTCTTCCTCTTCTGCATGAGGAGGGATCACCATTACGCCGCCTTCTTCGCGGAGGCCATTCCTGCGCGGATCATCTTTTGCGGCGGCGGATGTGGATGCAGCAGTGGCAGATTGCATTACAGGGGCTGCCGGCGCCGCTGCGGGAACGGGTTTAGGCGGCTTCACCTTTTTCTCCGGCCATTTAAAGTCGAAATTAAATTTCCAGATAAGCCAGGAGAGGCCCACTACGAGTAACAGCAGCGCCGTTCCGGTTTTACCCACAAAGCCGGTGGTCCATTTGCTCAGGGCATCGCCCAGGGCGCCACCCCAGGGAAAATCGCCACCACCCACCGCAAAAGCCATGGTCATACTGATGAACAGCAACCCGAACAGGATATATTTTATGCTGCGCCAGATACGGAATACCCGGCGGCCTACAATGAAATTTACACCGATAATAAAAAAGAAGTAGCAGAACAGGTAGGCGGCAATACCTACTCCATAAAAGAAGAAATTATGCGACACATAAGCACCCAGGCGACCGAGCAGGTTATCTACTTTTACATCTCCAAAAAATAATTCCCTGGTAGAATAATGGAAAATTTTATCCTGGTCGTCTTCCCAGGTAAAAAGATAGGAAGTGAAAGCTATAAAACAGTAAACAGACAGTAAAAGAAAAAACACGCCCAGTACTTTGTGGGTGCGTTCATCTTTCACCAGCTCTTTTACCTTCACCTCCGGCTCCTTGTCCTTCTTCAGTACATCAGGATTCGCAGCAGGGGCTTTTGGTGTTTTTTTGCTTTCCGGTTTTTCGGTTTTCAGTTTATTCTTGGACATATTATAATTTCAGATTTGGGACTACCTGTCCTCCGACGGCGGCAACTGTAAGATCCAGTGTGCCATAAACGCGGGGACCAGGGGATCAATGGTTTGCTCCAGTTCTCCGTATTCGTTCACTTCACATGTTTTGCAGCGTTGAAACAAATGGTTTAATCCATCAAACTTACGGATTGTTGTGAGCAGATTACCATTTTCGTTCAATGCGCGTTCAATTTCTTTCAGATTTGCGGTGGCATCCACCTGTATGTCTGCCGTGCCGTTGATAGCCATAAACGGACATTTGATCTGTTTCAGGTAGGTCAGCGGCTTGTATCTTAATAACGATATAGTTTCTGGTCTCATATTCGATGCCCGTATCAATTCATCTTCTGTTTGTCCTTTCTTAACGTCTTCACTTGAGTTACGGTATATATTTCTCAGAATTTCCTGCGCCCGGGGTGTGATAGCGGTAATATCGCTGTCGCTGGCCAGCAGGTCCCAGTAAGGTTTCATGCGTGCCTGGTCTGCCAGGATCAGGCTATCTGATTTACCGGCCAGTTTCCCTTTGGCGACCGATTGCTGATCTATCAGTTCCCGGCCGCTGATGCCCACGCCTGCCATCGATATTACAAAAGCCACGGCCGGATTGTTTGCAGCTGTGATCTGCGCTACTACGGCGCCTTCACTGTGCCCCAGTAAGCCGATACGCGCAGGATCCGCATCCTTCCTTGTTTTCAGGTACTTCAACGCTGTAAGGGCATCGTGCGAAAAATCATAAATATCAGAGGTATCAAAGTCCCCGGTAGAACCGGCAAAGCCCCTGTCGTCATAACGGAGGGAGGCAATACCATTCCGTGCAAAATAATCTGCCAGTACAAGGAACAGCTTGTGACCGGCTATTTCCTCGTTCCTGTCCTGCGGGCCTGAGCCCGACAACATCAGCACTACCGGGTATTTGCCTTGTGCAGCCGGGCGGGTAAATGTTCCGGCGAGAGTAACACTGTCTTTTACATTATTGAACTTTACCTGTTCCGTGTAATACGGGAACGGCGGTTTGGGCTCCTGCGGCCTTTTATACATTTCAGCGGCAGTAATTTCTTTCCGGCCAAGGTCTGAACGACTTTGATCATCCACAAAGCCGGTAATACCCCTGAATTGGTTTGAAGCCGGGTCCCATACGCCGGTAAAGGAAAACCGTAAGGCATCAATACGCAGTAGCAGGGTATCTTTCCGGTATACTACCGTTTCCAGTTCAAAATAGTCGTTGTCCGACATTTCCGGCAGCTGGAGCGTGCCCTTATAGCCTTCCCCGTCCTTTTGCAGGTCAATGATCATACGGTATTTATCGCCGTAATAAAGTTTGAAGGTGCCATACCATTTGCCGGCAATATTTGCATTATCCTGTGCCATTGCCACTGAACCGGTCAGTAAAATCACTATCAACACCCAAAAACGGCTATACATATACGAGACTGCTTTATGCTTTTAATTTTAAAATCCCTGCCAGCAGGCAGATCCAGCCGGCTATAAAAAACACGCCGCCAATGGGCGTAATAATGCCGACACCTCTCAAACCTACGTTACCAGTAGCTTTGAGCATGGTTAGCAGGTACAGCGAGCCGGAGAACAGCAGCACCCCGATAATAAAACACCTGCCTGCCCACACCAGCTGGTTGCCGGGCACATGAGCAAATAAGATGCCGGTAGCAATTAATGCGAATACATGATAGAACTGGTAAGTAACGCCTGTCTGAAAAGTAGATACGGTTTCGGGAGGCACCAGCTCTTTCAGTTTATGTGCGCCAAATGCGCCTAAAACTACTGCCAATGCGCCTAATACCGCTGCCCAAACTAAAAAACTCTTATGCATATCAGAAATTTTGCGTAAAGGTATCCAATGAAATATTATCCGATGTAATTATATGCCTTGATTGCTGGTAGAAAGGGAGCCGCTCCGCCATCTTCTTTTCTACAAATCCTACCAGGTCTTCATCTTCCAGGCCGGCAATCAGGGGCCGTTTGAATTTCTTGCGTTGCAGGCGTTCTACCATCGTTTCCACAGAGGGATTGATCCAGATAGTAGTGCCATGTTCATTCATAAAATCCATGTTCTCCTGGAAGCAGGGCGTTCCCCCCCCGCAGGAGATGAGGAAGTTGTCCTGTTGTGATAATTCCCGCAGCAGCTGGCTTTCTTTCTCACGGAAATAATCTTCCCCCTTGGTGGCAAAGATGTCGGCAATCGCCATTTCTTCCGCTTCTACAATCACCTCATCCAGGTCGTAGTAAGGCAGTTGCCAGTGATCCGCCAGTTGTTTACCCCAATAGGATTTTCCGGCACCCATAAAACCAAGTAAATAAATCTTCATAAATAACGCGACAGTGCTTAATAAAATCTTTCCTCACGCAGGATGAGTCCATGCCAGGCATAGGTCATTTTCCATAATATATTGCAAATATAACCGGGTATTTGTATCCTGTTTGTTAAAATCGGCAGTAATAAAACCGGCTTGCTGAAAAATAAAGGGATGCAGTTTCATATTCTCTTTAAAATCAACACTTCCCCGGCCGTACCATTTAAATATGGCTTCCTTTGCGCTCCAGCAAATCGTTTTGTGCGGCAACTCATGCGCAGGATCAATAAATGACCGCTCTGCAGGCGACAGGAACTTATGCGACACCAGTTCTATTTTAGGTTTCACCTCCTCAATATCGATGCCCACCGCAGCTTTGGTGCTTACAATAGCAGCGGCATAATCAGCGCAATGGGAAATGGAAAAATGATGGCTGTCGCAGGCCAGTACAGGCTTACGGGTATTTGTAACCATAATTTCCTTAACGGGAAACTCCGGGAAAAGCGTTACCAGCAAATACCTGCCTGCAAAATGCTGCAAACGTTTATGCGGATGGTGAATGGCCCGGCTGATATTTACCTTCTCCTGGAAAAAGCTTTCCGTTTCTGTTATCTTCCACACACCCAGCTTCGTTTCCGGATCAATTTGTATCGTTCGTATTAATGGCATATCTTGCCAAATTAAAGCAAAAAAGCAGAAAAAACAGCTTTTGGCAATACGCCTTTAACTAAATGCTAACAGCTGAAAACTAAAAGCTAACAATACAGCTCACTAAAACTAAACAAACCTAAGCATGATTCTGTCAGACAAACGGATATTGGAGGAAATTGAAAAAGGCACTATCGTCATTGCTCCCTATGACCGGAAATACCTGGGTACCAATTCCTATGATGTGCACCTGGGGAAATACCTGGCTACCTACAAAGACCGTGTGCTGGATGCACGCAAACACAATGAAATTGATCATTTTGAAATCCCGGAAGAAGGGTTTGTATTACAGCCCGGTACCCTCTACCTTGGTGTAACGGAAGAGTATACCGAAACACATGCACACGTTCCCTTCCTGGAAGGCAAATCCAGCACGGGCCGCCTGGGGATCGACATTCACGCCACCGCCGGTAAGGGCGATGTAGGCTTCTGCAACACCTGGACCCTGGAAATCTCCTGCGCACAACCTGTACGCATATACGCAGGTATGCCCGTAGGACAGCTCATCTACTTCGTGGTAGAAGGCGAAGTGGAAACTTTCTACAATAAAAAAGGAAACGCCAAATACAATGGTCGCACGGTAAAACCGGTGGAGAGCATGATGTGGCGGAATGAATTTTAATAAAAGCAATGGTCAGCAGTAGCCAACGGCTAACTGCTGACTGCTATTTTCAGTTCGTGCGCTTCCGCACTGGTAGGCACTTCCAGCTTCCTGATCAACCGCTCCATCGCTGCCGCCGGCACTATTTCCTCCCGCTGCCGGTTTTGCTGCAACAATTTCGCCGCAGGCACTTCCACATACACAATAGTTACTGCCGCCCCATACGCTGTAAAAAGACTGATCAGTTGTTCCCTCATCTGTTTTGTGATATTGGTAGCGTTCCACACAAAGGATCTTTTTTCCCGGAGATATATCCTGGCTTGTTCCTTCGCGGCCTGGATCACTGTGCCATTGCCACTTTTATCAGTAGGACTTATTTTCATTACCTGCCGGATATTATCCAGGGAGATGACCGGCAGTTGTTGATAATGCCGCCGGATATAGGTATCCTTTCCTGCGCCCGGCAAGCCGCTCATCAGGATCACCGGGGTTTGGGGCGTATCAAACGGCACATAGTCCGGTGAGCCGCCTGTTTTGAGCAGGTACTCCATGCGAGCCTGCGGGGTGGCAAACGGGCGCGGTTGTCCCCAGCAATTGTTTTCCCGGCACAGTTCTTCGAAGCAATCCAACCGGTACAGCAGGTCCGCCTGATCCCTGCAGATACGGCCGAGAGCATCGGCGCGCGCCAGCAACGCCAGCAGTTGCGTATTCACTTCAAGGCTGGCAGTGATCAGGGCTTTTTGCGGATCCGGCTTTTCAAAGATCCAGAGCGGCAGGCCATGATACCTCACCAGTTTGGCGATCTGTTCACGCACATGAAAGGGCGCCGGCGCCTCCCGGTAAAGGATCTGCCGGGCCCGCGCTTCACCTTTGCGGGCATGGCCCGCAGAAGTGATAGCTCCGTTGGGCTCCATAACGGTAGTGCTGTATTTCTCCACATCGTGCAGCAATGCCGCTGCCCACATCAGCTCCTGGTCTGCCGCCGGCAATTCCCTGCAGGCAGGCAATTGCTGCAGCGCTTCCAGCACCATCTGCGTGTGTACGGCCACGTTACCTTCTGCATGATGCCGCGCATCCTGCGGCACTTCCCGCATTACGCGCACCCATTCAAATGTATGTTCCAGGTGCGACCACTCCTTATTTTCACTGAGCTGCCACATAATTACCTCCTTCGTTGTTTAACCTGGCACGGCGCCAGTGGCGTGTCCAGTGCTGGTCTGTTTTTACGTGCCCTTTGCGGACATACTTAAACACATTATCTGCAAAATCGCTCACAGCATAGCCGTTGGCATTGCGCGATACGATCCCCTCCATGGTAGCCGGCAGACCGGTATGCACATCATGCGGATCAAAAGCGCCGGAGCCTTTCACCAGTGAAAGCATCTCCTGCTCAAAATCGCGGCGTACAGCCGGCGGCGTTATACGCTTAATTTCCGGCACCAGCGGCAGGCCAAGCATAGCCGCGTAAAAGCCGGTTTCCTCC
Organism: Chitinophaga sp.; assembly: GCF_035564935.1. GTDB lineage: Bacteria > Bacteroidota > Bacteroidia > Chitinophagales > Chitinophagaceae > Chitinophaga. The sequence goes on from NZ_DATMTE010001103.1 coordinate 34,449, forward strand.
CAGCTGAGCCACTGATCCCCCTCCCGGATGCCAAACACATAAAAGTGATGATCCAGGTTGTGGTATTCAATGGAATGCACGGCGTAGAGATTCTCAAGAAAGATCTCAAGATCACCCAGGTCGTTTTTTATACTTTGCCAATAACGGCGAATGGTTTCCGTCCACGGGGATGTAGTGGGCGCTGCATGTGAGCGCGCAAATACCCCATAGCGGGATAAACAATTATTTTCACCGTCCAGCTTTTCCGTATGGATCAGCACCGGGATCTGTTGCAGCGAATGCCAGTATTCATGCCGGATACGGTCATCGCTTGTAGTACCGGGTGAAAACGGGTAATGCCAGGTACGGCCATATTTCTGAGAAATCGCCATGTTATCAGGGTTTAAATTAAACAATAGTTTCACAGGCCTGTTCCGGGAAGGAACGGCGAAAGGAATACGTTAATATGCCTGTGAGATTACATGGCGCAAGTGTTTGCAGTTTTAATTAATGAGTGGCAAAAATAAAGAAAATAATTAAATAGTATATTACACAGGCTTTTGAAAAACAACAATAATCCTCCTGCGATGAAAAAATTCCTCCTTTGCGCCACTGCTGCAGCTGCGCTTACAGCCTGCAACAACGGCAGCAGCACTAAAACCGGCAGTACCGACAGTACGCTGAATAATGC
>NZ_DATMTE010001104.1:0-4922 GCF_035564935.1 Chitinophaga sp.
CGTCCCATTAGTCTATAGGAATTATAGGATATGAGAACGGAACTAATTAAAGAATTGCTTATGGAGAAGATGACCCAACCATATTTTGTATGCAACTATTGTTGTTGCTCTCAGTAAGAAATAAACAATTGTCTGCTTAACCAAAGCAGGTTACAACAATCATTTACTGTTCCCGGAACTCCGTCTGTACCGGCGTCAAAACAATAATGGGATACAATGCTGCAATGCCTGTTCAATAACAGACAGGGACGGGTATTGCCATGAAAAACCAGATCACTGCAAAACTCTCAACATTTTACCATGTTACAACGACTACTCCTCTTTCTGCTGCTCATCGGACCCATGGCAGTATTTGCTCAAACACGTACAGTAACCGGCCGTGTTTATTCTGCAAAAGATAATTCCCCTTTACCGGGTGCTTCGGTAGTAATAAAAGGGACTACCAACGGCGTGATAAGTGACGGCGATGGCAACTTCAGCCTGCAGGTAACTGATCCCGCTGCCACTACGCTGGTGGTCCGTTTCATTGGTATGGAACAACAGGAAGTGCCCATCAGCACATCGCCGCTTAATATTTCACTTCGTTCCTTAGGGAAGGATATTGATGAAATTGTAGTGGTGGCTTATGGTACTGCAAAAAAAAGTTCCTATACCGGTTCTGTATCGCAGATCAAAAGCGACGAACTGGTCAACAGGCAGGTATCCAGCGTTACCAAAGCGTTACAGGGCCTTGCCGCCGGTGTGCAAAGTACTTCCACCAGCGGCCAGCCGGGCTCTGATGCAACTATCCGTATCCGCGGTATTGGCTCCATCAATGCATCCGCTGATCCTTTATACGTGGTAGATGGCGTGCCTTACGGAGGTAGCCTGAATGCCATTAATCCCTACGATATTGAATCCATCAGCGTATTAAAAGACGCTGCTTCCAGCGCACTGTACGGCTCCCGTGGCGCCAATGGCGTAGTGATCATCACTACCAAAAAAGGAAAGAAACAGGGAAGTAATATAGACGTTCGCGTTAGCCAGGGTTTCTCAAAAAGAGCGGTTGACAACTACGACCGTGTAAGCACTGATCAGTATTTTGAGATGTACTGGGAAGCCATCCGGAATGGTGGACTTACCAGCGGGCTGTCGCCCGCTACTGCTGCCGCACAGGCCAGCAGCAATCTTGTAAGAAGGGTAGGCATTAACCCCTACGGTGATGCCTTTCCGCAGCCGGTGGGCACCGACGGAAAATTGGTAGCCGGGGCGAAAGCGCTTTGGGATGATAACTGGGACGATGCCATGCAACGCACCGGTAAGCGTACCGAAGCTGATGTAGCGCTCAGCGGCGCCACCGAAAAAACAAGGTACTATGTTTCCGGTGGCTACCTGAACGACCAGGGTATCTATCTCGCCTCCGGCTTTAAACGCTATAACCTCCGCAGCAATATTGATATTGATGCGAAGAAGTGGTTAAAGGTAGGACTGAACCTCAATGGTACGCACTCCGAACAGGATGCGCCTCCTTCAGAAGACAGCCGTTCTGATAACTACGTGAATTACGGCCGCCTGATGTCGAATTTCTATCCTGTTTATGAGCGCGACCGCGCTACCGGCGCTTATATCCTGGATGCTAACGGCAATAAGATCTTTGACTATGGCAGTTACCGCCCCAGTGCGGCAAACACCAACACCAACCTGGTAGCCACATCTGCAATAGACAAGCACCGGCTTACACGGGATGATTTATCTGCCCGCCTGTATGGAGAAGCTACTATATGGCGCGGACTTAAATTTAAATCAAGTTACAATGCAGACTATACCGCCAAACAACAATACGACTATACGAATCCCACACTGGGCTTTGATGCAGAAGTAGGCGGAACAATAGAGCGGCTTAATACCCGCGTGTTCAGCTGGACATTCAACAACATCTTCACTTATGAAGAAACATTCAATGAAAAGCATCACCTGAACCTGCTGGCAGGCCAGGAAGCCTATAAGTATACTACCACCTTCCTGGACGGACAGAAATCCGGTTTCTCGCTGCCGGGTCTTGAAGAACTGTCAGACGCTTCTCTCATCAAGGATCTGCAGGGATACACTGATACCTACACGCTTTCCAGCTTTCTCGGCAGGGCAGAATATGATTATGTGGGCAAATACTTTTTATCAGCTTCCCTTCGCCGCGACGGATCTTCCCGTTTCGCCCCCAACCACCGCTGGGGCACCTTCTGGTCTGTTGGCGGTTCCTGGAAATTAACGGAAGAAGATTTTCTTAAAAACAATTCCTGGCTTAACCTGCTTACACTCCGTGCCAGCTACGGCGGACAAGGTAATGATAACCTGGGCGACGACGCTTTTTATAACTATTACCCGTTGCTGAATGTGAACAGTAACCTCGGGGAAGGCGGTACCTACCGTCGCCAGGTGTACAACCCCAACCTGCAATGGGAAACCAACCTGAACTTAAACATTGGTGTTGATTTCAGCATGTTTCAAAATCGTTTAGGCGGTACCGTTGAGTTCTTCCAGCGTAAATCACAGGACTTGCTGTATTCCAGGCCAATGGCGCCTTCGGTAGGTTACTCCGCCGTGGATGAAAATATCGGTGCACTGAAAAATACCGGTGTGGAAGGTACCATACATGCAGTACCGGTGAAAACAAAGGATTTCAGCTGGAGCATCGATTTGAACGCTACCCACTATAAAAATAAGATCACGGAATTGCCGCAGAAAGAAATTATCAGTGGTACAAAGAAACTTATGGTAGGCAAATCTATCTATGATTTTTACCTGAGAAAATGGGCGGGCGTAGACCAGGAAACCGGTTTGCCATTGTGGTATATTGATAATGCAGACGGCACCAAAGGCACTACCGGCAACTATTCTGCCGCTACGCAGTATTATAACGGTTCCTCCCTGCCGGATGTATATGGCGGTTTCACTAATACCTTCACCTACAAGGGTTTTTCACTGTCTTTCCTGATGGTATACAGCCTCGGCGGTAAAGTACTGGACCAGGATTACCTGTTCCTGCTCGGTACAGGTACTTCCGCCGGCCGTCCTTTCAGTACAGAGATGCTTAACCGCTGGACACCGGAAAACAAAGTAACGGATGTGCCTAAACTGACTACGGTGCAAACCAACTGGACTTCGGTGTCCGACCGCTTCCTGTATGATGCAAGCTATGCAAGGCTGAAAAGTCTGAACATCAGTTACAATCTTCCTAAATCCCTGATGGATAAAGCGCATCTTAACAATGTACTGGTATATGTACAGGGAGAAAACCTGTTCACGATCTATAATCACCAGGGCCTTGATCCGGAACAGTCGGTAGGAGGTACCACCTACTATCGTTACCCGGCCATTAAATCCATTTCTGCAGGTATTAATCTGAGTTTCTAAAAATTACAACCATGAAAAAGAATATATTCCTGATAATAATCGCTGCGTTGGTATTGGGCGCCTGCAACAAGGATTTCCTGGATACCAAACCAACCAATGCTGTACCGGACGACCAGGTGTTTAATACCGCCGATAACGTGGAAACTGTGATCAATGGTACCTGGTCGTATATGTTTGAAGAATTTTTTACGTACGCGGTACCGGGTTACAAATCCATTCACCTTACCAGCGATGCTATGGGCAGTGATATAGCTGTTACACAATCTTACGGCCTGCGTGATTCCTACGGCTATACAGAAATGACGGATAACACCAAGAACCGCGTAACCGCTTTCTGGACCATCCTTTACAAGGTGATCGACAACTGCAACAACGTGATCGCGAAAGTAGAAAATGCTACCGGCGATGAAGATAAAAAGCAGCGTCTTAAAGGCCAGGCATACGCGCTTCGCGCCAACTGCTACCTTACGCTGGCATCCTTCTATCAGTTCAACAGAACCGGTACTGAAAAAGCGGTTCCCATTTATACAGAACCATCTGGTCCCGCTACCGCGGGAAAGGCTAAATCAACGATCGGCGATGTATACAAACTGGTAATAGACGACCTTCAGAAAGCATTACCACTGCTGAAGAATTATGAACGCAGCGCTACCCAGAAGTGGAAAATAAATAGCAATGTAGCCAATGGATTACTGGCCCGCGCTTACCTCTACAACCGCCAGTGGACTAACGCTATTGCTGCCGCAACCGCCGCCCGCAACGGCTATCCGCTAATGTCCGGCGATGACTATAACAAAGGATTCAGCGACATTAACAATGGCGAATGGATCTGGGGCCATGCACAAACACCTAACCAGAGCAATGCCAGCTACAACTTCCATTTCCTGGATGTTTCCAGCCCGGCTTCTTATTACCAGAGCTTCATGGCGGATCCTTATTTCAGGAATTTCTTCGACAGCGCAGATGTACGGTTCCGTTTGTTCGACTGGGATACTTTACCCGACCAGGAGGGTTATCTCCGTTACAAGAAATTCCGTTTCCGTGATGCAGGTGCACTGGTGGGGGACCTGGTACTGATGCGGTCTGCAGAAATGTACCTGATAGAAGCAGAAGCGTATGCACAAAGCGGTAATATAGCCAAAGGCGCAGAAGCGCTGAATGTATTACGTGCGGCTCGCAATGCTACCCCGTATAACGGAGGCGGAAGGCTGGTAGATACCATCCTTGTAGAAAGAAGAAAAGAATTATGGGGAGAAGGATTTGCACTGTCTGATATTATTCGTACAGGCGGCACCGTAGTAAGGAAGCCATTCCTTTCCTATAATGGACAAGACAGTATTATCAGCGTACCAAGGGGTGATGGCACCTTTGTGAAAGTGCCCGCCCAGGGCCATTTGACACTGAAGCAGCCGGATGGCACCCCGTTTACCCCATACAGCAACTATTACCTGTTTGCGATACCGATCACAGAATTGCAGAATAATCCGAACATCAATAATTAATCATCTTACAAAAAAATCCCCCGGACAAGA
>NZ_DATMTE010001105.1:0-9615 GCF_035564935.1 Chitinophaga sp.
TATCACCCTCCCTGTTGCAACGCATCGGCTTTACCAATGCACGTATTTATGTGAGTGCGCAAAACCTGTTTACCATTACGAAATATGGTGGCATGGACCCGGAGTTGTATACCAACGAGAACCTCGCCAATTATGCTGATATGGCCGTGGGTATTGACATGGGTACTTATCCGCCATCCCGCACCTACACTTTTGGTTTGCAGTTCGGTTTCTAGGAATGCCATTTATTAAAATCAACACACCATGAAAAAATTAGTTGTTATTATATCAATTGCCCTTAGCATTATGAGCTGCACCAAGCAGCTGGAAAAATTCCCCCAGGGGAAGCTCACAGGAGGCAATGTTTTTACGGAAGCCAATGATTTTGTGATGGCTACTGATGCCGCCTACCTGCCCGTTACCAACCGTTTCCGGGGCGACTGGGGATGGGACGATGGCAGTAGTATACCCCGCGACTGGGTAATAGGCGATCTGATGAGTGATGATGCCGTAAAAGGCGGCGGCAGTTTGGGCGACCAGGAAGATATGCGGCGGATGCAGACCTTTAGCATCTTCCCGGAAAATAATAATGTGCTGGGTATCTGGCGCTTTAATTATAAAGGCGTGGATGCCTGTAACACTTTGCTGGCGCAGGATGGCGCCGGTGTGCCTGGGCTTGATCCGGCGTTGCTGAAACGGATGAAAGGTGAAGCCTATTTCCTGCGTGCTTTTTATTATTTCAGGCTGGTGCTCAACTTTGGCGATATCCCTTTGCTGGTGCCTGAAAAAAATATGACCGATAATTCCGTACGTACACCGGCAGCACAGGTATATGAACAGATAGAAAGCGATCTTGCCCAGGCCCTCAGCATGTTACCGGCCACCTATGATGCCGACAACTACCAACGGGCCACCACCGGCGCAGCGCATGCCCTGCTGGCTAAAACCTACCTGTACCGGCAACGCTGGCAGGATTGCCTGACCCAGATTGCGGAAGTAGAAAAAGGTAATTACCAGTTGCTGGATCATTATGAAGATAATTTCAACGGCGTGGGAGAAAAAGCCGGGGAGATCATTTTTGCGGCCCGTCATGATGCCGGTAAAACGCCCTCCCAGGGATCTGTGCTCAATGCCGTGTTTGCACCACAAGGGAAAGGCTGGGGTTTTGAAATTCCCACCAAAAACCTTGTAGATGCCTTTGAAACCGGCGATCCCCGCAGGGCCGCCACTCTTTTCCAGGCAGGCGATAAATACCTTGATGGCAGCAACTACGACCCGGCCTGGTCGCCCGTAACCGGTTTTAACGTACGCAAGTTTATGAGCAATGTAAACCCCATTGATGATGGAGGTGTAGACTTTGCGTATATCCGTTTGGGTGATGTGATACTGTGGAAAGCCGAATGTCATGCCAACCTTGGCTCATTGCCCGAAGCACGCGCTGACCTTGAAAGAATACGGGCGCGGGCCCGCAAGTACGCCGCTAACCCGGCTACTAATTTACCGCCGGTTACCACCGATAATAAAGCAGCGCTTCTTTCCGCCATTCAACACGAAAGACGCGTTGAACTGGCGATGGAAGGGCATCGTTATTATGACCTGGTGAGATGGAACCTGGCACAGACCATCCTGGCAAAGGCGCCTGATACCGACCCACTGAAAGGGTACAAAGACTATGGTAATGGTTGGCAATCATTTAATAAGCTGTTGCCGATCCCGCAAAGGGAAGCAGACCTGCTGAAACTTAATCAAAACACCGGCTACTAACCAGCTTTATTGAACACGGAAACCTGTTTGTTGCCTGCGGACGGATATTTTTGGTTCGTCGCGGGCAACAAACAAATAACTCAAGCGCATTAAATATGAACCAAGTTACCGCTAACCGCTTTGCCGAAAATCCTTTGCTAAAACCGGCAGATGTACAACCCAGCAGACCCGGCCTGGAAGTAGCCTGTTTGCTGAATCCCGGCGTTTTCGAATACGACAATAAAATATGGCTGATCATCCGCGTAGCAGAACGGCCAAAGCAACAGCATCATCTCATTTCATTCCCTGTATTGCAAAATGGCGGAATAGAAATTATTGAGATCCTGAAAAATGATCCGCACCTCGATGCTACCGACCCGCGGGTACTACGCTATAAAGGCGACGACTACCTGACTACGCTTTCTCATCTGCGATTGTTTTGCAGCGAAGACGGCATCCACTTCCACGAGCCGGAAGGCTATCCGCAGCTGCATGGAGAAGGGCCGCTGGAATCATTTGGCGTAGAAGATTGCAGGGTAACAAAAATAGCCGATACCTATTATCTCACCTTCACAGCGGTATCGTCAAATGGTGTAGGCGTAGGCATGCGCACCACACGCAACTGGAAAACCTTTTCAGATCAATGCATGATCATACCGCCGCATAATAAGGACTGCGCACTATTTGACGAAAAAATAAACGGCAGGTATTACGCCCTGCACCGACCCAGCAGTGTGGATCTTGGCGGTAATTATATCTGGCTGGCACAGTCGCCCGACGGGATGCATTGGGGAAAGCACCAATGCCTGATCAAAACCCGCCCAGGCTACTGGGACAGTGCAAGAGTAGGCGCCGGCGCTGCTCCTATTAAAACAACAGCGGGTTGGCTGGAAATTTACCACGGCGCCAATGAAAAACATCAATACGGACTGGGAGCTATTTTGCTGGATCTTAACGATCCGTTCAAAGTGCTGGCACGCAGCGATGATCCTATTATGATACCAGAAGCTCCTTACGAGCTTACCGGCTTTTTCGGGCAGGTAGTTTTTACCAACGGGCATATTGTGAAAGGCAATGATCTCACCATTTATTATGGCGCTGCCGACGAAGTAGTGTGCGCCGCCCGGTTTTCTATCGCCGAAATACTTTCATCCTTAAAAAGGTAACAACTTATGCTCAGGAACCTTTCTGCAGAAATAAAACATTTCAACCAGCAGCCGCACGACTTCCGTATACTGGTGCTCACTAATATGATCTATGCACTGGTGCTGCCGGTAATTGATATTTTTGTGGCGGCATACGTGATGCGTAACTCTAACGACCCTACGAAAGTAGTGATCTATCAGCTCACTATTTATACCGGTATTCCACTTACTTTTTTATTAAATGGTTTTTTACTGAGCCGCTTCAATATTAAAACATTGTATTCTGCGGGTATGCTGCTCAGCGGCGTATCCATGATCGTGATGATGTCGCTCAAAACACTGGACCTCACCGGCATTGGGATTGCCGGTATTATCATGGGCATGTCGTTCGGCTTTTACTGGGCCAACCGCGACTACCTGGCATTATCCATCACCAACGACAGGAACCGCAATTATTACTATGGTCTTGAGACCTTCTTTTATACCATCATCGCCGTAGTGGTACCTGTTTGTATAGGCTGGTTTATAGAATCGGGCGGCGATATCAATGTAAACAACGCTTACCGTATCATTACCGGGCTGGTATTTGTGATCACCATCCTTGCTTCCGTAGTATGTTTCAGGGGGCATTTCCGTAACCCGGATGAGAAAACATTCCTGTACCTGCGCTTCCACCCTTACTGGCGAAAACTGCTGATGCTGGCCTCTTTGAAGGGATTGGCGCAAGGATATCTTGTAACGGCGCCCGCTATGCTGATTATGTTACTGCTCGGAAAAGAAGGTGCATTGGGCACCGCCCAATCGGTGGGCGCCATCATTGCCGCTGTGCTGATGTATATTATTGGCAGGGCGGCGAAACCGGAACACCGGATCATCATTTTTGCAGGAGGACTTATATGTTTTACGCTGGCCGCTATTTTCAACGGCGCCTTTTACAATGCAACAGGCGTGGTAATTTTTATGCTGTTCCTGCTGCTGGCAAAACCGCTGCTGGATATGGCCTACTTCCCTATTCAATTCAGCGTGATCGATATTCTTTCCAAAAAAGAAAAGCGTAACGTTTACGCCTATATTCTTAATCATGAAGTAGGTCTGTATGCAGGGCGTTTCCTGGGTGCAGGCACCTTTATTTTCCTGGCTTACTATTTTTCCACCGAAGTGGCGCTACGTTATGCCATCATCATCATTGCCATACTGCAACTGCTTTCCATTGCAGTAGGCAAAAGTATTATCAAAGAAGGGAAAGCGCTGATAAAAGAAACTAATGAAAAAACCACCGCAGTGGTATAAATTGTATACAGCATGGTAAAATTAACAACAACGGGGATCACGCTCTGCCTTCTGTGGATGGCCTGTAAAACACCTGCGCCGGCACCGGTAGTGCAGCAACACCTGCCCCGCCTGGACTCCATGGCCGATGTGCCGCAGCCGCTGCAGATCATCGACTGGTATGCCCTGGCCCGGCAGTTCGACAGCACCGCTTACAACTTTAACACCACCGGCCCGCATTGGCCACTGGTTTGGTGGGATAGCAGCCGGCATAATTTTGATCAGCCGGTGGTAGGGCTTTATACCGCAATGGACGATCAGCGGCAGGGACCCGCGCATAACAAAGGTATCTTCCACGAAGCGCTTGCTACAATGGGCGCTACGCTGGGCGCTACATTGGTGGGTGTTGACAAAAGCCGGCAACAGGGTCTTAACTATGTAGCCATGCTAAAAAATTATTTCAACCGCGAAACAGGCTGGGATATTATGATGAACAACACCTGCCCGGAGGTAGCCCAGCTTGGAGGCGGTTATGGGCGCGACTGGTGGTACGATGTATATCCCAACGTGCTTTTTTATGGTATCTACGATCATTATCCCAATACGCCGGGTTTTGACTCACTGGCACATCGCATTGCGGAAAAATTCTGCGCAGCAGACTCCGTGCTGAACGGCAACTATGATCATTCTTTTTTTGACTATGCACAACTGCAGCCAAAAGATAACTGGATCTGCAAACAGCAGGACGCCGCTGCCGGGCATGCTTACGTGTTATATGCCGCCTACAAAAAGTTTGGCGATCCGCGCTACCTGCAGCATGCCATAAAAGCACTGCAAACGCTGGAACAGCAGCCACATAATACCAACTATGAAGTGCTGATGCCTTTTGGCGCTTATATGGCAGCAAGACTGAATGCAGAACAGGGCAAACAGTTTAACGTGCACAAATTCATGGAATGGACATTTAACGGCGACCCCGAATGCCGGCAGGGCTGGGGCGTGCTGGCAGGCAACTGGAATGGCATTGATATATCAGGCATTGTAGGCAGTACAACAGACAGGGGCGGATACGGTTTTCTCATGAATACTTTTGATGCCGCGTGGCCGCTCGTAGCTATGGTGCGTTATGACCCTTCCTTCGCCGCCGCCGTTGGTAAATGGATGCTGAATGCCAGTAACGCTGCCCGTTTCTTCTATACCCAGTACATGCCCGATGACCATGAAACGATCCCGGAAAAGGCTGCTATTACCAAAGGAGTGATCGGCTATGAAGGCATTATCCATACTTCCTCTTACCCCGAATACGCACACCTCAAAGCCCCGGTAGCACAGGGCGACGGGCCGCAATGGGCCAAAGGAAATCCCGATGTATCGCAATTCAGCGTGTATGGCAGCGGGCATGCAGGGATCTTTGGCAGTATTATCCGCACCACTACCGTACCCGGTATATTACAACTGAACTTGCTGGCTACAGATTTTTTCAGAGACAAGGCTTACCCCTCCTATCTCTACTATAATCCTTACCCCGAAGAAAAAAAGGTAACGGTAAATGTGGGAGATCAACCGGTGGATATCTATAATACCATTACCCGGCAGTTTATTGCCCGCAAAGTGAAACAGGGCTATGACCTGGTGTTACCGGGGCGCAGCCCCGCAGTACTGGTGTTTACACCTGCCGGCGGTAAAGTGAGTAAGGTGGGTAACCGGTTGGCGGTAAATGAGGTCACAGTTAGCTTTTAGGTAAATACGTCTGCCCCGTAAGGCCGGCAACTTTGTCGTTTTTTTCCAAACAGCTCCTTCCTCATTCTCCTATCTTTACAAAAAAACATCACTATGGCAAGCAAGTTAAAACATGAGCAGGTACAGTATATCGAATTTCTGTCGAAAGACATTAACCGTGCGAAAGAATTTTATACAAAGAGTTTTGGCTGGAAGTTTACCGATTACGGCCCGGATTATACGGCATTTGAAGGCGACTATGTAGATGGCGGATTCACCGCTGGCAAGCCGGTAAAAGGTACGGTTTTAGTGATCCTTTATTCGAACGATATCGAAGCTACCCAGCAAAAGGTGGTTGCCGCAGGAGGAAAAATAGTAAAGGATATCTTTAGTTTTCCCGGTGGCAGGCGATTCCACTTCACCGATCCTGATGGTTATGAACTGGCGGTATGGTCGCTGTAAGAAAAGTAAAAGCCGCTCCTGCCAGAAGCGGCTTTTATGTTTTATCAAACAAAAAACTTACCTGCTATCCAGCGCCCGCATAAACGCAATAACTTCTTTTATTTCAACTGGTGTCAGCTGTAGTTTTTCTGCGCTTAAACTTTGATTGTGCACCAGCAAACCATTTCCCATACCACCGCCTTCATTATAAAAGTCCATTACTTCTTCCAGGGTAGCAAGTGCACCGTTGTGCATATAGGGCGCTGTTTTCGAAGTATTCCGGACGGTAACTGTTTTAAAAGCATGATCAAACGCTGATAATCGGCTGCTGTCAAAATAATTATAATTCATGAGTGTATTGAAAAGCCCCCTGTCGGGGTCAATGTTCTTGCTGCCTTGTTTTTCGGGAACACCCAATATTTCTGCATCCTGTGTGATAAATTTAGGCGGCAGCACCCCGCTGAACAGCGGCATATAATGGCAGGTGCCACAGCCTGCCTTACCCATAAATAAATTAAATCCTTTTACTTCTTCGGCAGACATGGCCGTATCCATACCAGCCATGTAATCATCGAAACGGCTGTTTAGCCGTACAAGGCTCCTTACATACGCCGCCAGCGCCTCTGTTACAGCTGCGGAATCCGGTTGTGGTTTCCCTGGGAATGCAGCAGCAAACAGCGGTGCATACCTGCCGGAATGGGTAATATCCTGCAGGGCGGTATGTATGCGCCCCCCCATCTCTTTTGGATTATGCACTACATCGTTCACCTGTTCTTCCAGGGTTTCCGCACGCTGATCGTAAAATTGCTGTGGTTGCAGCGCTGTATTAAGCAGGGAAGGCACATTCCTGTTTATCAGGCCAGTGCCGCTAATATCACTGTGTTTCACCAGGTTTTCTGCAAATGCTGTTTGCGGATGATGACAGGAAGCGCAGCTGATACTACCGTTGCCCGAAAAGGCCGTTTCCGTAAATAACGCCTTACCCAGCGCTGCTTTGGCAATTTTGTTGTCCTGATCAAGAAAAGGTGAGTAGGCATCTGCGTTAAAAGCGTCCTTGTCAAACAGGGTAAAAACATCCTGCTTTAATAAACGGTTGTAGTGATAGCCCTGGAAGTCCAGCTGCCTGCGTAGCTGTTCTATAGCGGTAGTTAACGGGTTGGCATAACGGCGTATAAAAAGCGCCCTGTCGAAACTATTGAAATCCCTGTTGGCTAACAGGAATGCGATGTTCCTGTTGAGCAGCAGCCGCGTGGTATTACTGCTGCCTGCATAAGGGGCCAGTACCTGTTGCAATGCCTGCAGGGCAACGGCGCATTCCTCCATGCTGTTCTTACTAAGCGGGTTATCATACCCGGTGATGCCCAATGTTTCAATGCGGAAAACTTCCAGTTTTGCAGCATCCAGGATCTGCCAGCCGGCAACAGGAATACCGGAAAAATAGGATTTAAATACCTGTAATTTATCGAGGATGATGTCTGTTTGCCCCAGCAGCATATTACGGGAGGTATTGCTGAACGCAGGAAATATGTGTTCTTCCATTACCTGCAGCCCGGAAGGATTTAAGATGGTGTAGCCGGGCAGCTCTGCTTCGGCTTTAGGTGCACCATTTATAAAACGCGCTGTAGAATAGGCGAAGTATTCCGTGGCCCACTCTATCCGTTTGTAATATTTCCTTGCCGCCAGGAAAGCAGGTTGCAGGTCTTCTGCGGAACCGGACCTGATAGCAGGTTGCAGTGAATCGGTGATGTAATGTGAAAAGGCGTCAATATCACGGCAAAGCATTCCCGCAATTTCTTTTGCGGGATCATTGGTTCTGACCCCGAAAGAAGATAGCAGCTGTATCGCCCCCACCATCAACACCAAAACTATTGCTATCCGGGAATGCTTCACCTGTTATTAAAATCAGTTTTTAAAATTAAAAGCGCCCTGTAACGGGTTGGCATTACCATCCCTGTTGTTGAGCGGTTTCAGACCCCAGCGTTTTTCAATAAACGACAGGATGCTTACCGTTTCGTACTGTGTCTGGTCCACATACCCCCTTTTGGCAAAGGGAGAGATAATAATGGCAGGAATGCGGCTGCCCGGTCCCCATTTATCAATCACCGGCGGCGCCACATGATCCCAGAAGCCCCCGTTTTCATCATAGGTAAGTATGATCACGGCATCTTTCCAGTTAGGACTATTGCGTACGGCGTTGATCAGGCTTAAAGCATGCGTTTCACCTGCTATAACGCTGGAGTAACCGGGGTGTTCGTTCTGAACACCAAGCGGCTTTACAAATGAAACTGCCGGCAACGTTCCTTCTTTTGCGGCTTTCAGAAATTCCTCTTCGTCTTTGAGATGTTCTTTTTTCGCGGATGTACCATCAGCAAATGTTTTGTAATAGATGAAGGGCTGGTGATGATATTGGAAGAACTCATCCGGTTTGCCTGCTATAGCATCGTTCCAGCCACCGGAATACCATGCCCAGGAAATATTTTTTTCACTGAGGCGGTCGCCGATAGTGGGGTTTGTTTGATTGGCAACCAGGTTTTCCTTTTTAGTTCCGGCGGGATGTGGCTGATTTACAGAGTAAATGGTGTTCACGGCATAGCCGTCGGGAGTCAAAAGTCCATCTTTTTGCATTTTACCGTCGTTGTCTGTCACCGCCCTGATATCCTGCGGGGCATCAGGGAAATAAGGCGTTGCCGCCGCTATCAGCCATTGATGATTGAGAAAGGAGCTGCCGAAAGCGCTGTGGAAGAAATGATCGCAAAGCGTAAACTCTTTTGCAACAGGATATAAAGGCAGCAGCGAGGTTTTATAATGCCCCATTGCAAGTCCAGCAGTACTGTTATATGCGGCAAAATAATTCATCTTTCCATTATTGATCTGGTTGCGCTCCTGGTAATACCGGTGCGTAACATCCGGTGTTTCTTTATCTGCAGGAACATACTGGTCTATATTGAAATAACCATTGGGAATATCTTTGGGAAATTCACTGGAACGTGGTATTGCCGGAAGATATTTGTACGGCTGACCATTGCGGTCCAGTTGCAGCACCGCTTCTTTTGATGCATTTGCCAGGCCGTTTGCGCCTTCAAATTGCCCGTACAGGTTATCAAAACTGTGATTTTCCATATAGATCACTACTACATGGTTCACTTTTTCAATCCCTTCCAAACCAGGTAATTTTGCAGTTTTAGTCCGCTCAGCGTGGCGGCTGCCGGTACAGCCTGCAAGAAAAGCGGCTGCGATAACTGCGCATAATGTAGATTTTTTGTTCACCATTGTCATAAACTGTTATCCGGTAAAAATACTGCCTGATTTTTTATTTTTC
>NZ_DATMTE010001106.1:0-3599 GCF_035564935.1 Chitinophaga sp.
TGTTAGTAACAGGCAACTATTAAGGCAGGTTAATTATCTGATAAACTAATAAACTACCTGGTATTAATCCATGGCGCGGTTAATGAACTGCAACAAAGGTTGCATCAGCGCAAATGTTTTCAGTATTTCTTTTACCATAGCAGGCTGTGTACATGCCTCATCCGTTAAGGGGTGCGACACGATCACGCTTTTCAGCTTCAGATACGCGATAGCCGGGTTATCCGGCAGATATCCCTGCGGCGCTGTTTTAAGCGCATCGCCCTCTACCTTCCCGAAGTGTTTAATAAATTCTTTATTGGAGATAATCTGTTCAAATTCTTTGAAATTATAGTCGATTTCCTGGCGAAGCTTTTTCAGTTCAGGAGCTGCCGGCATCCAGATGCCGCCACCGGCAAAACTGTTGCCTCCCGGTTCCAGGTGAAAATAATATCCGCCGAGCGTGGATTTCTTGCCACCCGCCTGGAAGGAAGCACCGAGGTTGGCTTTATACGGCGTCTTATCTTTCGAAAATCTCACATCCTTATAAATGCGAAACACACAGTCTTTTACCTGTAGCCCCTGCATGGTGGCGTCCTGTCTCGCCAAACCATCTATGAGCTGTTGTACCATGCTTTCAAAATCGGCCTTGGCAGACAAGTATTCGGTTTTGTGTTCGTCGAACCAGACTTTGTTATTATTCAGCCTGAGCGACTTTAGGAATTTTAACGTGGACGGCTGCAGCATTACTTCTTTTTGCCAGCAAGATAATACAAATCATTTATGGTTTCGGGAATTTGAACGGCCAATTTTCGTGGTCAGAAAAAACAGGTGCAGGTTATTTGCCGGGATGCAATTCCGCGGCAAATTCCTGCACCTGTTTGAACACAACTTTTAGAAGTGGTAAGTGGCGGCTAATAAAACATTGGATGTTATATCAGCAGGCTTTCCGTCCGACTTGCTGAAAATATCTGCAGAAGCTTTATCCAGCCTGAACTCAGGCATGATAGTAAGGTTTCCTACCTTATAATTAAAAGTGAGTGTACCTGCCACTACATTTCCGCCATCAGGAACGGCTCCAAAAACTTTAAGTCCGTCTTTATCACTAAAATATTCTCCACGAAGCGTTAGCCCTAATTTTTCTGTGAAATCAAGATTCACGTACAGCGCATTACCCCACCATTTTGCATTTTCGCGGGTACTTTTGGGAGCGCGCGTATCGGAATAGGTGCTGTAGGTAGCATTATAACCCAGGCCGAAAACCGTATTGAACTGGTAAGTAGCAACAAGGTCTACCTGGTGGTTCTGGATGCCGAAAGTATCTTTTCCTTCAAGGTAATTCAGGTATAATTTAACCGGTGTTTCTGCCGGAGCAAAGCCCAGCTGGGCGCCAATATATTTATGACTGTTGAGGCTTACTGATTTCAGATCGGTTGGGTTGAAAACACCCACCATGGCGCTTAAAGAAGATGTGAGCGCAATATCAGCCTTTACGCCGGTATTGAAGAAAGGACCATAACTAAACATATAGCTCATGCTATAGTTCCTGTTGGCGTATGCATCTACCAGTTCGTAGCCTATATGTGTGGCGAAACTACCGAGGCTCAGTTTTATTTTTTCAGCAACCTGGTAAGAAACATACAATTGTTTGATAGCCATAGAAAGGCCGTTAGACGAACCGGGAACATCGTTGTAGGAAAATTCGCCGGCCCTTTTACCAAAACCGAGGTCGGCTACGATGCTACCATTCTTAAAACCGTGTTCTACTTTCAGTGATACCATTCCCAGTTCGAAGGAATTGTGAGAATTGGTAAAGCTGGTTTTATTATCAGTATAATTTCCGTTGAGATTGTATTTATAATACACATCTGCAGATCCTGATAATTTAAAAGCGGGTGCAGATGTACTATCTGTCGTGGTTTGTGACATGGCAATCAGAGTGCTGCCCATGGCAAACAAGGTCGTTAACATTCTTTTCATGCTTATAAATTTGGTTGATAAAATGGTAAGTAATGCGGCCTTTTCTCACGGATTGTTTCGGGGGTGCGTGCTAATGCTTCTGATGCTACATTCAGAAATAGAAGGAATGGATAATCAGTAATTAATGATTGGTGCGAGTTTCACTTATTTACAGCAAGTTTTAACTACCAATTATCCATTCCAGGTTCTTACAACGTAAAGTATATGCGTTTAATAAAGTTGATAAATATCGTATTCAAAGAACGGTAACTCTTGTTCTGCACCGGCGAAGGGTGTTATGTTTCAGGAGTGCACCAGTTCGTCCTCTTCTTTCAGCGAACCGTTGTCGGATATGCTGATCATAGAAGGGTGGTAGTTTTCGTTATGCTGTGTAACATCCAGGCCCAGTTCTTCTTCTTCTTCAGATACACGCAGTGGGTGAATCAGGTTGATGAGTTTGAAGATACCATAAGATACAGTGAAGCTGTAGCCTACTACCAGTAACAGACCCAGAACCTGGTTTTTGAACAGGTCGAAGTTACCATAAAGCCAGCCATCGTTACCGCCTGCATTTACTGATTTGGTAGCGAAGATACCGGTGAGCAGCATACCTACCATACCGCCTAAACCATGGCAGGGGAATACATCGAGTGTATCATCAATACTGGTTTTGGATTTCCAGTGTACCGCAATATTGGAAATGATAGCAGAAATGAAACCGATGAATATACTTTGCGGGATAGCAACAAAACCTGCTGCAGGAGTAATGGCCACCAAACCAACTACAGCACCGATGCAAAAGCCGAGCGCTGATGGTTTCCGTCCGCGGATCACATCAAAAAATACCCATGATAAACCGGCAGCAGCAGTAGCGGTGTTAGTAGTAGCGAAAGCTGAAGCAGCAAGGCCGTTGGCGCTCAAAGCAGAACCTGCGTTGAAACCGAACCAGCCGAACCAGAGTAAACCGGTACCCAGTAATACAAATGGAATATTTGCGGGTTGTAATTCTTTTTTCTCGATATGATCCTTTCTTCTTTTCAGTACCAGGGCGCCAGCCAGCGCAGCGCATCCAGCAGAAATATGTACTACTGTACCACCGGCAAAGTCAAGTACGCCTAATTTAAACAGGATGCCATCGGGATGCCAGGTCCAGTGTGCAATAGGCGCATACACCAGTAAGCTGAACAACACCATGAACAATACATAGGAAGTGAAACGGATCCTTCCTGCTACCGCTCCTACCACCAGTGCAGGAGTAATGATGGCAAACTTCATCTGGAAGAGTGCAAACAGTAACAGGGGAATAGTGGGCGCCAGGCTCCAGGGAGCTCCGGATCCTACATTCTGAAACATAAAAAATGTACCGGGATCACCAATAATACCATTATGAGATTTACCAAACGCCAGGCTAAATCCAACTACTAACCAAACAATGCTGATTAAACCGGTAGCAATAAAACTTTGCATCATGGTAGAAATAACATTCTTCTTATTTACCATACCTCCATAAAAGAAGGATAAACCGGGAGTCATCAAAAATACCAGGGATGATGCTACAAGAATCCAGGCGATATCAGCGGAATTATATTTGCTGGAATCGGCAAAACTTGGGAGTGATGGCATAAAAATCCCAACTATTGCGATAAGCGCGAGGAAAATGAAGG
>NZ_DATMTE010001107.1:0-3656 GCF_035564935.1 Chitinophaga sp.
ATAAATCCAGGGGATAATGCGGCTGGTGTGCTTCATGTAATCAGTATATTCTTCACCAAACTGCGAGCGCAATACTTTTTCCTCTACATTCATCCGGTAAACAAACGCCGCAAATACCGGGACGAATACAATGGCCAATCCCAGCCAGCTGTTCAGCGATAGCCCGAATCCCAGGAAAGACAACAGGGAACCGGCATAGGAGGGATGGCGCAATACGCTGTACAAGCCGTCTTTTTTGATGTGGTGGTCTTTCCGGATGGTCACATTCACCGTAAACAACCGGCCCAGCTGTGCAATAGCTACAAACCGCAGCAGCATTCCCAGCAGTATAACGCTGAGCCCTATACGATTCATGTCCGGCCCCGGGAGGATATAGTAACCCGTTTTTGCGGCTACTATCACGGAAACGTTGATGAATACAATAATCACGATCCAGATAAAAGCAAGGCTTCCCTGGTCCTGTTTTTTCCTGTCGTCCGCGCCTGTGCCGCGAAGAATGCGGTGCAGCAATATCTCAGAGAGGAACCACGCGAAATAAATAATGGTGGATAGCAAGTTCATAGATAAGACGGAGTTATATGTGTAATATATGTTATGTTTTTCGCTTTTCAAAAAGTCCGTAATTTGTGGATGGAATTAAAACATGTGCTATGGAAAACCTGCAGGCGATACTCGCTTCTTCCACACCCGTACTGATTGATTGTTTTGCCACCTGGTGCGGTCCCTGCCAGATGGTACCTCCCATCCTGAAAGAGGTAAAAGATAAAATGGGAGAAAAGATCCGGATCATCAAAATAGATATAGACAAAAATCAGCAGCTGGCCGCGCAATGGCAGATCAGTAGTGTGCCTACCTTGCTGCTTTTCCGCGAGGGGAAACTGATATGGCGGCAGAGCGGGGTAGTACCTGCGCATCAGCTGATACCGTTGCTGCAACAGAAGATATAAGAAAAACCCCCGGGATTTCCGGAGGCTTTTCTTAGTTATATCCTGTTATAAAAACTCTGCAGATCCCTCGCCAGTACATCATAAATAGGCCGCGTAAATTCCATGAACAGATCAGTAGGCGGTGGTGGCGGCATATCCCGTCCGCCCATCAGCTGTTTATCTTCATCGCTTAACGCTCTTTCATCTCCCTTAAACGTACCAAACTGGTTCAGCCAGGTATAGCTGCCGGGAATGCGGTCGGTTCGCAGCAATTGCCCGTTGGAGGTATTGGTAATGCGGTAGTCCAGCAGTCCTTTTGATACCACCGTTTTTTTGGTGATATACAATGTTGCTTTTACTGTTTTATAGATATTGGATTCCTTGCCGGTCGAATCTTTGGTGGTACCCACTACAATTTCCTTTGAAACGTCGCGTTCGATGCGGTCTACATAAGTTTGCCCCACTACGAAATCAAAAAAGCGCAGCTCAATATATTCATCGGGACGAAGGTTTTCGTTGCGCGCCACCCTTTCATCATAGAACTGTACAAACTGGTTGATATTCCGTTGCTGCAGGCTGCGTACCAGGTAATCGCGGAACTGGTCGGCGCTGAACTGGTAATAAGGGGAGCGTACTTCAATTTCACTCACTACCACGTTGATCACGCCCATCTGGTAGGCCTCGTCCCGGCGTTGTTTGGCATCGCGGTAATTGGGGATGAGCTTAAGTGCGGCGCCAAATTCATCATAGGCCTGTCGCGCACTGGCTTTATCGCCCTGGTTCAGTAAAGATATGCCGCGGTCGTATCGCATTTCCGCAGCGTTTTCCTGGGCGCCTGTAATGGCATCCCTGTAATCCTTCGGCTGTACCAGTTTCAGGGCCGCAGGGGAGCTGTGAATGGCGTTATAAAGGGTTTGCATGGCCCTGTATTCATTCCGTATACTTTCCCACTTGAGTTCGTTATTGGAACGGAGATATGCGCTGACCCTGTCTTCCCGCACCAATTGCGCCTGTTTATAGGCGTCTGGCAGCAGCCGTGTGGCAGTAGCGTCCTGGGGTTTGCGTTGCAGTTTTTTCACAAAAGCGGTAACGGCGTCGTCGTACCGGCCTTTGTTGAATAATTTTTCGCCTGATTTACAGGAAAGGATAAAGGTGTAGAGAAAGATGGCGGTAATGCTCAGTAACTGCCTGAATATTAGCTTTTTCAATGGGGAACTGTTTTATAAGGATATGCGTTGCCTGCCGGCGTTCTGTTTATTTAAACTGTCTTCTCAGCTCCCTGTCGGCTTCCCTTGCTTTGATAGAGTCGCGTTTATCATGCAGCTTTTTACCCTTACCGATACCGATCTCCATTTTTGCCAGGCTTTTATCGGTAATGAATATACGAAGTGGTACAATGGTATAGCCGCGTTCCTTGATCTTGTTTTCCATTTTTCTCAGTTCCCGTTTGGTGAGCAGCAGCTTACGCTCACGCAGGGGATCATGATTGGAGGAAGTTCCGTGCGAGTATTCTGCAATATGCAGGCTTCTCACGTATAATTCTCCCTTTGAAAAATAGCAGAAGGAATCGTTAAAGCTCACCTTACCCGCACGGATCGACTTGATCTCCGTACCAAGCAACACCATTCCTGCAATGAATTTATCTTCTATTGCGTACTCAAAATATGCCGATCTGTTCTTTAATTCTGCCATTTGTACTTTAATATGAGGGGTTAGTTTTTAGCCTTCAACGGTTGGCAGATACAGGAGTATTCCTGCAATTGCCAACCGTTGAAGGCTAAAAGCTGTCTTCTTAATTTTTGAAGATGGTAAGCAAACTTGCCAACCTCGTCTTCAGTTCTTTTCTATCCATGATGAAATCCAGGAAACCGTGCTCCAACAGAAATTCGGCGCTCTGGAAACCAGCAGGTAAATCTTTCTTGATGGTTTCTTTGATGATCCTTGGACCGGCAAACCCGATCAGGGCGCCAGGCTCAGCAATGTTAAGGTCGCCCAGCATTGCATAGGACGCGGTTACACCACCGGTGGTAGGATCGGTCATCAGGGAAATGTAGGGCAGCCTTGCATCAGCCAGCTGTGTGAGCTTGGCGGATGTTTTAGCCATCTGCATCAGGGAAAAGGCACTCTCCATCATGCGGGCGCCACCAGATTTGGAGATGATCATCAGCGGCATCTTATGTATAATACAGTAATCGATGGAACGGGCAATCTTTTCACCAACAACAGAACCCATAGAACCACCAATAAAGTTAAAATCCATACAAGCCACTACAAGATCGTTGCCCAGCACCTTACCTGTACCTACCGTCATCGCATCTTTCAGCCCGGATTTTTTCTGCGCATCCTTTAGCCTGTCGGCATAGGGTTTCAGATCTTTAAAGCCCAGGAAGTCGGTCGGGTATATATTTGGGAACAGTTCCTCGAACTGGTTGTTATCAAAAATGATCTCAAAATACTCGGCAGAGTTAATGCGGTTGTGATAATTACACTTATCGCAAACATAATAGTGCTCCTTCAGATCCTTTACGGTGGTGGTTTTCTTACAGTTAGGACACTTGTGCCACAAACCATCCGGTGCTTCTTTCTTTTCACTGGTGGTGGTAGAGATGCCTTGTTTAATTCGCTTAAACCAGCTTGACATATTTTACTATTAGATTAGAAAATAGTGGTGCAAGATACGAATTATCGCATAAAGCCAAAAACATATAGGGAAAAGTATAAAGTTTAAAT
>NZ_DATMTE010001108.1:0-18884 GCF_035564935.1 Chitinophaga sp.
GTGTTGTTTTCAAGCGGAGAAGCATTGAGCGGGGAAACGGTGAATAAGTTTAACCGGCTCTTTAGTAGAAAAAGACCCCGGTTGATCAATTTATATGGCCCTACAGAAGCTACCATAGATGTTTCCTTTTATGAATGCGACCGGGTAAACTACGATGCGCCTGTTCCAATAGGGAAGCCGATTGATAACATCTGTTTATACGTTATGAGCCGGCTTATGCAGCTCCAGCCGGTGGGCGTTGCAGGCGAACTGTGTATTGCCGGTGTGGGCCTGGCAAAGGGATATGTAAATAATCCCGGTCTTACAGATAAAAAATTTATCACCTGGAGAGGGCAAAGATTGTATCGTACCGGGGACCTTGCAAAGTATGATACAGATGGCAACATTATTTTCCTCGGCAGGATGGATGACCAGGTAAAGATCAGGGGATTCAGGATCGAACTCTCGGAAATAGAACAGTGTCTCATGAAGCATCCCCGTGTAGAGAATGCAGTGGTTTTACAGAAACATACCAATGGAGACAGCTATCTGTGTGCTTTTTATTCTTCAGCTGCAATGCTTGATGAAGCGGAACTCAATGCCTGGTTGTCAGATTTCCTGCCGGAGTATTGCATACCCAGCGTATATAGCTACAGGCCAGTATTTACTTTTAATGCGAATGGTAAACTGGACCGGAATGCCCTCATTCAGGAAGCGCCCCACCGTCGGGCCGATAAAAAAACAGACAACGGCGTATTGAGTAAAAAAGAACTGCTGGTACTGGGCATTTGTCAATCGGTGCTCGGGACCGGATCTCTTAGTATCCACAGCAGTTTTATATCGCTGGGTGGTGATTCCATAAAGGCGATACAGTTGCAGGCCAGGCTGGCGAGAGAGGAATATTTTGTTGGCGTAGCTGATATCCTGAGTGCCCCCAGCCTGAAGAGTTTGTGTAGTGCCATTATCCTGATGGAACAGCAGCGCCTGGCTACGGAACCGGCAACGGGTGATATCCTGCTAACTTCCGTTCAGCAACAGTTTTTTAGTACCGCTTTTACCAACCCTGATTTCTTTCTGCAGGGAATTACGCTGGTTTCAGGACAACGTTTTGACAAACAACTGGTGGCAGATGCATTTCATCACCTGCAGGCGCATCACGATGCACTGAGAACAGTATTCAGGATGGAAACCGACACCGTTACTGCTTTTATTCCTGTGGAAGTAACACCTGTAACGCCTGTTTATATTGAAATTACTGAAAATGACACAGCCGCCACCTTACTGGATATTACCGGCCGCTTAAGGAGAGAGATAAGTATCTCCAAAAAGCAGCTGTTCAGAATGGCAGTTGTTAATACTAAAAATGCCGGCTACCTGGTGATGGTAGCGCACCATCTCATTGTAGACATATTATCCTGGAGAATACTGGCAGAAGATTTTGTGCATCTGTACGACCAGCTGAAAGCAGGAAAACATCCGCAGCCGGGAAGAAAAACCAGTTCTGTAAAAAAATGGGGAGAAGCCTTGCATGGTTTTTCCCGCAGAAAGGATGTACTGGAAACAATGAAACACTGGATGAGAGGGTCGGGTGGGGAACCTCCGGCATCCCCCGCGGCGCCGGTAAAATGGGGAGCCTATAAAAGAACAGGAGTGAAAATTTCAAGAGAAACGACGAAGATATTGCTGTCTGAATTATGCCCGGGATATAAGGTGAGTATGCCTGATATTATCCTGTACATTCTTACAAAGTCATACCAGGTGCTGACAGATCAGCAGTATCTGTGCGTGGCAATGGAAGGCCATGGCCGGGAACGGATCATTCCTGATATTGAACTGAACAGAACTGTAGGGTGGTTTACGGCTATCTATCCTGTAAGATTTGAGGTGCCTGCCGCTGAGCTGTCTGTTCAGGGATTAATGAACGTCCGGGACCGGATGCAACAAGTGCCGCATAAAGGACTCAGCTACGGCGCCCTGCGATACCTGAGCGAAGATCCACTTATTCGTCAACAGCTATCCGGAAACCAGTCGGATATACTTTTCAACTATATGAGTGAGCCGGATGCCGTTGGGATACATAACAGCCAGGTATCCTATTATCTTCATTCAGATGAGCAGGTTATGCATACCGACAATGTGGTAGGATTTAATATGATCGTATCCGCAATTATCCGTCAGCATCAACTGGAACTGAATTTTGACTATGACAGTACGAAGTATGCCGAACAGGATATGAACAGGTTAACCCGGAAAATGGAAGAATTTACCGCGCAATTGGTGAGTATCTGCTATCATTCAGAAATTGACGCCGGTATGCTGGCTGATTTTTCTGACGGGGACCTTACCATAGCAGAACTGGACAAGATCCGCCAAATGATCCGGTAACCTGTACCAACAATTAAATAACCCGAAACTACCAGTTATCATGAACGGAAAAGTAGAAATAAAGGATATTTATGGCCTGTCGCCCATGCAGCAGAATATGCTTATGCATGCGCTGGACAGTGCGGCTGTTGATCAATATCACCGGCAGGTACGCATACTAATGCATGGAGACGTAGATCCGGAAGTGGTCAATCTTACATTAAACAACCTTGTTGAAAGACATGATATACTCAGGACCGTTTTTGCTTATGAAGGACTTTCCAGGCCAAGGCAGATTGTAACGGGAAACCGGCAGATCCCCGTGTATTACAATGATCTTGAAAGCCTGCCGGATTATGATAAACTGCAACACATTGATCAATATAAGCAGAAAGACAGGCAGCAACGTTTCGATATTACAGGGGAGCCTTTATTGAGACTGGCTATCTTTAAGATCGGGACCGGTACCTATGAGTTTGTATGGAGCTATCATCATATTATACTGGATGGCTGGTCTATTGTTATTTTAATCCGGGAGTTCGGGGCTATCTATGATAGTATTGTCCGGGGCATTAAATACCAGCTCCCGGAGGGCCCGGCATTCAAACATTTTATCCGCGCTTTGGCTAACACCAACAGGGGTGCAGCCATTCATTACTGGAGTGAATATCTTGACGGCTATCAACGGGCCGCCAGCTTACCCTTTTCTCCGGACAGAAGGAGCAAAAAAGGAGAAAACAAAGAAGTAAAACTGCTGATCGGAAAAAAGGAAGCTACTGCATTGCGGCAGATGGCGATAAACACCGGGGTTACCCTGAATACGCTTATTCAATGCACCTGGGGGGTGCTTCTTGCAAAATACAACAGCGCTGAAGAGGCGGTTTTCGGATGCGTCGTTTCGGGAAGGGCATTACAGGGAATGGACTTTGAGGAGGCGGTGGGATTGTTCATTAACACGATCCCGAGAAGGGTCCGGTTTGACCGGAATGAGAGCCTGGGCCACCTGTGCAGGCGGATGCAGCAATCAGTTATTCAGTCAGAGGAGTATAGCTATTTCCCGTTGACAGAGATCCAATCCCTGTCGCCCCTGAAGAACCGGTTAATAGATCATGTGCTGGTTTTTGAAAACATGCCCGCATCGGAAAGTTTGTACGGGGCCGCCGGAAAAGAATGGGACAGCGGGTTGAAGATGGGGCGACTGATGGCCGAACACCATACCAGTTACGACCTTTCTGTCACTGTTTTTCCGGAAGACAGCATCAGAATTGTTTTTTCCTATAACAGTGAACATTATGGTAATGGCTATATAGAGCGTTTGTCCGGACACTTCCAGAACCTGTTGTTTCAACTGACAGGTGAAGGCGACGTGATGATTGATTCGTTGCGCTTATTGAATAAGGAAGAAGAAGAGGCGATACTCAAAATGAGCCTGGGACCACAGGCCGCATATGTTAATTGTGGATTGATGCCGCTGCTGCAGGAGGTTTTCGTTAAATCGGGAACCGCCATATGTGTCAGGCACGGAAACAAAACGACAACTTATGCAGAGGTAGACCACCTTTCTTCATCGCTGGCCGGTTTCCTGCAGCAGGAGATGGGCGTGAAAAAGGGAGACAGGGTGGCGCTGATGATGGACCGTTCCGCAGACATGCTGGTGGCTTTGCTGGCAATCATGAAATGTGGGGCCGCTTTTGTGCCTGTGGATATTCAAACTCCGGAGGAGCGAATGAAGCATGTGCTGCATGCAGCCGCGTGCAGATGCCTTATCAGCGAAAGGGAACATGATACCGGGGGCGCGGTTTGGATATATAACAAGGCCGGCTACACGACAACCACTTATGAGGCAAAAGAAACAATCATTTCCGGAGACGATTTGTTATATATCCTTTTTACTTCAGGGACCAGCGGGGAGCCTAAGGGCGTAAAGATTCATAACAAAAGCGCAATCAACTATTTCTGCTGGGCTAATGATCATTACTTTGATGCAGGCGCCCGTTACAACTTCGCTTTTTTTACCTCACTTTCTTTTGACCTTACTTTAACGAGCATCTTTACCACGTTGCTGAGAGGCGATACGCTGGTTGTATTTGACAGCACAGTACCGGTACATGATACGCTGCGGGCCATTTTCAGCCCGGGAGCAGACATACAGGCGGTAAAACTGGTACCTTCTCATGTCAATATTCTGAATCATATAAAACCTGGCAGCAACGATGTAAGATTGGCTATACTGGGTGGGGAGAACCTCACACCCGGGCAGATTAATGTGTTGCGGGAGATGGATCCTTCCATGCGGATATTCAATGAATACGGGCCTACGGAAGCTACTGTGGGATGTAGCTGTAAGGAGGTAGGCGATGCCGCAGCTGCGATTACAGTTGGGCGTCCTGTTAGCAACACCCGGCTGTTAGTATTGGACAAGAGCCTGCATATTCAGCCTGTTGGAGCGCTGGGGGAACTGTGCATTGCCGGCCACTGTTTGAGTACCGGGTACCTGGATGATACCGTTACAGCGAAGCGTTTTCAGCTATTGGACCGGATCGGGGAACAACTGATATACAGAAGTGGAGATGCTGCCCGCTGGACAGATGATGGGGAGTTGATCTTATCAGGTCGTATGGACAACCAGATAAAGCTGAATGGTTATCGTATTGAACCGGACGAGATTGCCGTGGTATTGGGCAGGATGAATGGTATTAAGTCAAATGTGGTAAGGCCGTTAAGCATTCACGGCGAAATGCATTTGGCGGTTTACTACGAGTTGATGGCCGGTAAAGATATCAGCGATGCAGCCATCAGGTCGTATCTGGCGCTGCATCTGCCGGAGTATATGTTGCCACAGTTTTGCATCAGGGTGGAAACAATGCCGCTGAATATAAATGGAAAAATTGATGTGGAACAGTTACCGGTACCAGGAGAGAAGAGGAAGATGGTGGTGATGCCTGTTACCGGGTTGGAGCAGCAGTTACAGCGGATCTGGGCGGATATATTGTTGTTGCCGGCGGAGGAACTCAGCGTAACGGAAGATATTTTCCTTTTAGGAGGCAACTCGCTGAAGGTGATCAGTTTTGTATTGAAAGTACAGGACACGTTGCAAAAATCCCTTTCCATTTCTGATGTGTTTGAAAACAGGACCGTGCAGGACATGGCGCAGCTGATAGAAAAAATGGAAGGAACAAAACCGCCGGTTATCGAAAAGGCGGAGGCCAGGGAATATTACCGGCAATCAGCGGCCCAACGGAGACTTTTTATTTTAAATGAACTCGATAAATCATCTTTAAGCTATAATATTTCAGCCGGTTTCCGGATAAACGGCCCGCTGGATACAGGGAGAGTGGAGAATGCGTTCAGGAGCCTGATAGCAAAGCATACCATATTGCGGACTGCTTTTTTTGAACAGGAAGGTATTCCGGTGCAAAAGGTATTTGACGAATGTGCATTCTCAATAGATTTATTTGATGAAGTACTGTCGGATTCCCGGGAGGCGGAGCAGGCGTTCTTCCGCCCATTTGTCCTGGATAAGCCTCCTTTACTGAGGGCCATGTTGATAAAGGAGGCGCCGGAGCAGTACAAATTTATTGTTGATATGCATCATATTGTTTGTGATGGTATTTCCATCAATCTTTTTGTAGATGATTTTATCCGTGCATATAAACAGGATACATTGTTGCCTAACCGGCTTGAGTACTATGATTATGCGGAATGGAATGTTTCCAGGTTTGGATCTGCATCTTACCAGGCACATGGTAAATTCTGGAAGGAGCAACTGGCGGGTTATACGCCTCATGCAGGATTACCGGCCGATTTCAGACGGCAGGCCGTGCGGGAAACGGCAGGGAAACTCCGTCATTATGAACTTACACAGGAAGAGACGGCGCGGCTGCGGAAAATTTCAGAGGCAAGCGGTGTTTCTATGTACACCCTTTTGCTGACTTGTATCAGCGTGGTGATTGCAAAACTGAGTAATGAAGAGGAAGTAGTGATCGGAACATCCGTTAGCGGGCGTAATAACATAGCGCTGGAAGGTATCATCGGCATGTTTGTAAATACAATGGCGATGCGTATTCATGTTGATCCTGATAAGCCGTTTGCTGATTTGCTGCGCGATGTAAAACAATTGGTACTGAAAGCGCTGGAACACCAGGAATATGCATTTGAAGACCTGTTGGGAGATCTTTCCATGCAGTTTGATGCGGCGAGGAACCCGCTTTTCGATGTGATGTTTGTGCTGCAGGAAGACTGGGAGCCGGCATTTGAACTTCCTGGTCTTATCATGGAATCGGTCCAGGTAGACAAAGGGGTTGCCAAGTTTGACCTCACCATAGAGTGTATTGATAAAGGAGATTTCCTGTCTTTCAACCTCGAATATGCCACTACGGTTTTTAAAGAAGAAAAGGTAGACCGGCTGATGGACTGCCTCCGTACACTGGTGGCCGACATCGGAAAAAGTACAGGAAGAGGTTGCGCTGCGCTGGACTGGGTGCCTGCAAAGGAAAAAGACAAAATACTATTTCAATTCAACAATACAGCAGCACCTTACAGTAGTGCCTGCAACATTCACCAGCTGGTAGAAAAACAGGTGGCTTTGTCTGCCGGACGTACAGCGGTAACCACCGGCGACAGCAGTATCAGTTATGAAGCATTAAATAGTACCGCCAACAGAATTGCAGCATCGGTAGCGGAAATCTGCTCTCTGAAAGGGATCCCTGTGGGTATCTTCCTGGAACGGTCTATAGAAATGATCGCCGCTGTTTTAGGTGTGTTGAAGGCGGGAGATGTATATGTGCCACTGGAGCTTCAGCAACCGGATCAGCGTATTGGTGGCATCATCCGGTCTATTGGAATAGGCATCCTGGTTACAGATGGCCATCACCTGGACCGGGTATCTCAACTTATAAAAGCAGGGCATTGTACAGTAGGAGTGGTGATCTGTCTCAGCCCTGAAAAGAGCTGTGGCGAAGCGCTGGCCGCATGGGCGCACAGCAATATAAAACTGCTTACATGGGAAGATGTGGCAAAACAAAATGGTGAGAACGTAGACAGGATGGTAGCTCCGGATGATTACGCCTACATTATTCATACTTCCGGCTCAAGTGGCGTGCCCAAAGGCGTGCTCGTGAAACATCAGCCGGTAGTTAACACCCTGGAATGGGTGAATAAATCATACGCTATAGACTCGTCGCATAAACTGCTGTTTCTTACTTCACTCGGATTTGACCTGTCTGTGTATGATATATTCGGCATACTGATGGCCGGCGCTACTATCCGGTTGGCTAAACAGGAAGAAGTAACGGATCCTGCACGACTGACCGAAATTTTGTTTAACGAGGACATTACTTTCTGGGATTCTGCTCCTGCTGCTTTGCAACAGATACTTCCCTGCCTGCGGGAGGATCGTTTTAAAAACAGATCCGGTAAATTAAAAAGGGTGTTCCTGAGTGGCGACTGGGTACCGCTAACAATCAAAGAAGACCTGGCGGTTAATTTTAAAGACGTAGCGGTTACCGCGTTGGGAGGCGCCACCGAAGCGGCGATCTGGTCTAATTTTTTTGATATTGACGCAATAAACAGTAACTGGAGCAGCATACCCTATGGTAAACCTATTCAGAATGCCAGGTACTATGTACTGGACCAGTCGTTGAACTGCTGTGCCATAGGAACTCCCGGCGATTTATATATCGGCGGAAGATGCCTGGCAACAGGATATGTGAATGACATTGCATTAACACGCAGTAAGTTTTTACCTAATCCCTTCGAGAAAGGGGAAATATTTTATAAGACCGGTGACAGGGCAAGGTGGTTTGAAGACGGAAACCTGGAATTTCTTGGTCGTATGGATTCCCAGGTAAAGCTACGCGGCTACCGGATAGAATTGGGGGAAATAGAAACATGGCTCAGAAAATATCCGGGAATTGGAGAAGCTGTGGCCGATATACGGAAGATGGGGACCGACCGGAAACTGTGCGCCTACTTTACCGCCACGCGGGAAGTTAATACCTCCGCCCTGCGTGATTACCTGACCGGCGTATTACCTCAATACATGGTTCCTTCTTATTTCATGATGATTGACCAGATTCCGGTAACAATTAATGGAAAACTTAACAGGAAGGCGCTGCCGGAAATACGGCAGGATGCAGAAAATGACCGGGTGGCGCCGGCAGATGATATGGAGCAGACACTTGTTGAAATCTGTGGTGGCATCATTAATATTCCGTCATCCCGGATCGGGATGAATATGAGCTTCGCGCAATTGGGCGGTACTTCCATTGACGCCATGAAACTGGTTTCGGGCATTGAAAAAAGGTTGTCGGTCCGGCTCCGGTTACTGGACATTTTACGGTTAAACCACATATCCGAAATAGCGGTGCTGGTGAAAACAGCACGCTTGCTCACCGTTAATAACGCCGCTGCAATAGAAGGAACTTCAGTTGTTATTTAAACAGTAAATTTTATGTCTGCCAGATATATTCAGTTATTAAACAGGATCAGCGAAGCCGGGTTAACCATACGGCTGGAGGGAGACAATCTGCTTTTGAACGGAGGAAGTGTATCTGTTCCGGACGATCTGATTTCAGAGATAAGACAGGAAAAGGAAGGGATGATAAACTGGCTGAGGGAAACAAATGCCTGGTGGAGCGATGGGCGTATTCCCGGCGCCGGCGTCAGGGAATTTTATCTGGCAAGCAGTCAGCAACAGCAAATATATGCCTATGAACAGCTGAATCCCGGTACTACCGCCTATAATTTGCCGGTGGCCTATAAGTTAACCGGGCAGGCAGATATAACGGGAATGGAGAAGGCATTCAGGTCCCTGGCGAGGCATCATGAAAGTTTACGTACTGTTTTTTGTGAAAGGGACGGGATCTTGTACCAGCGGTTTAATACGGATATCGGGAACTTTTTCAGTGTATTGGAATATGAGCCAGGGAAAAGTGCCGGTGATGTGCTCTGCAGTTTTGTACGGCCCTTTGACCTTAACAGGGGGCCATTGTTCCGTGTTGGTCTTTTCTCTTTAGGCGAATCGGAACATGTACTCGTATTTGATGTACATCACATCGTTTTTGACGGGATTTCCCAATCGCTGCTTTTCAGGGATTTCATCACTGTTTACAATAACGGTGAACTGGAAGCCTTGCCGGCCAGGTATGTGGATTACAGTGAATGGCAGCATACGGACGCTTTCCTGGAGCGGGTTGCCGGCCAGCGCAGCTATTGGCTGAAGGAGCGGCAGCATACTTCCGGGCCGGTCGATTTTGGTTTAGGTAAAAACACAGATGGGACTGGGAAAGGCATCAGTGGAATTTATACGCTGGACCGGAAGGATACTTTGTTGTTAAAAGAGCAGGCAGCCAAACATGGGACAACCGTTTTTAGCTTTTTACTGGCAGTATATGGCGTTTTTCTGAACAGGTTATCATGTCAGCAACGGTTTTGTATCGGGATACCGGCTGCCGGCAGAAATAACAGGGACCTGGAAGAAATTGTTGGCATGTTTGTCAATGCCTTGCCGGCAGGTATAAATATTTCCGGGGAGGAAACCTTTGAGTGGTTGTTGCAGCAGGTGAAGCAGCAGGTGGTGAATGCCCTGGAGCACCAGGACTATCCATATGAAATGTTGGTGCAGGAGGCCGGGCTCCCGGTAGAAAATGGCAGATCATCTCTTTTTAATACGTGGTTTTTTTATAATGTTGATGATTTTGGAACACTGCAAATGGGAGATGTTGTACTCGGGCAGTTTGACTATCAGCATACGGTGGCTAAGTGGGACCTGACACTACAGTGCCTGGAAAGGGAGGGAGAAATCAAATGTCACCTGACATATCTGGATACTGTTTTTACAGCGGCCGATGCAGCCATGGCTTCATCATTGTTCGGCCGGTTGCTTTACCAGCTGTTGCACAATCAGCAATTACCGTTAAAAGAGCTGGAATTATTGAGTGAAGCGGAATATAACAGGGTAATAAAAGATTACAATAATACGGACGCGCCATTGGAAGATAACGTGACGGTGGTGGACCTGGTACAGCGAATGGCGGGTGTTTTCCCGCAGCGTATAGCGGTGCACTCAGCGGGAAAAGAGATCACCTACCTGCAACTGGCAGCCCGTATGGATGTTATGGCTCACCTTTTGGCCGGTTACAATATATCCCGTAATGGGATTGTGGCTGTACTGATGGAGCGGTCGTTGGATACAATAGCCGTTATTACCGGCATTTTACGTGCCGGATACAGCTACCTGCCCCTCAATCTGAATGATCCGCCGGAAAGGATTGCCTATATACTAAGCAATAGTGGCTGCAGTTTATTGATCGCAGATAAATCGCTTGCCACCAAAGCAGAAAGCTTTTCCGGCGCCATACTGTATACTGACGCAATAGACTGGCTGGCTGCGGAAAAGAAGGGGCCGGGTACAGATGGCCCATTGCCGGCAGACAGGGCATATGTTATCTATACATCCGGTACTACCGGTACCCCCAAAGGGGTAGAGATCGGGCATACCTCGCTGCTGAATTACCTGTCATGGGCTGCGAAAACTTATGTAAAGGAGGATGGCTGCGATTTCCCGGTATATACTGCTTTGTGTTTTGATATGGTTATTACTTCCATTTTCCTCCCGTTAATCACAGGCAACAGGTTAATAGTGTATGAGGGAAATAACAGTTTCCTGCTGGATACAATATTATCAGAGAACGAGGTATCAGTTATTAAGCTAACCCCTTCCCAGTTAGGTGGGCTGGTTGAACACCAGGCATTGCAGGAGGAATTGGATAATATGCCGGACCTCAAACTCAAACGTATTATTGTGGGAGGAGAGCAACTGGAAACACATCTTGCACAAAAGGCGCACCTCTTCTTTGGCGGCAGAACGGAAATATATAACGAGTACGGACCAACGGAGGCCACGGTGGGATGTATGATATATCAATATACACCGGGGAAAGATAATAGGACGATTGCCGTGCCCATTGGCAGACCTGTTTTCAATACGCAGATATATCTTCTCGACAGGAATGGAAAACCTGTTGCCACAGGCTTTCCCGGTGAAATCTGTATTGCAGGGAGCTGTCTTGCCATAGGGTATCTCAACAATCCGGAAGGGACCCGCGATAAATTCGTTCCTCATCCGTTCAGGCAGGGACAAAAAATGTATCGGACCGGCGATATGGCCAGGATGCGACCGGACATTACCATGGAGTATATTGGCAGAAATGACAGCCAGGTAAAGATCCGCGGCTTCCGGGTTGAACTGGGTGAGGTGGAGGCAGCGGCATTGTCTTACCCCGGAGTGACTAATGCAAAGGTTGTTTTGTGGGCGGATAAAAATGCGACGGGAGAGATCTATGCTTATCTGGTGGCAGACCATGAACTGGATATTGAGCAGGTAGGGATACACCTGGCAACGATCTTACCGCCCTATGCAATTCCTGCCGGTATTGTGCAAATTGATACCATCCCGCTTACGGTAAGCGGGAAAGCAGACAGGGCAAAACTACCACGTGACAGCGCTGTTATATATTCAGAACAGCCGGCTACGTCCCGGGAATTAATACTTGCCGGGATCTGGAAAGAAGTGTTGAATACAGCGCGCATAGGTGTTAATGACGACTTCTATCAGCAGGGAGGAGATTCTATCAGGGCATTGCGGGTGATCGCCAAAATAAACAGGGAGTTTAAAACAAAACTCACTGTGCAGGATATGTTGAAACATCCGACTATCCAAAAACTGGCAGCCCGGCTACCCGAAACGGATCCTGCGCAGGATCCTGCTGTTATCAGTGAAGTGATGGCCCTTTTTGAGCAGGAAAAAAAGGAATGGCTGTCTGGCGCCGCGGATCCTTCCGGGGTTGAGGATGTGTTCCCTGCCAGTGATGTACAGGTGGGAATGTTGTTCCATACCCTGAGAGAACCGGCTTCCACTTTTTATCACGATCATATGGTACACCAGTTGTACTATGAGAATTTTGACTTTGAAACACTCAGGAAATCGGTTTCCCTGCTGGTTTCAAAACATAGCACGTTGAGAACATCATTTAGCCTGGTGCGCGACGGTTATCCCTTACAGGTGGTATATAAAGAAATTCCATTGCCATTGGCGTACTATGATTATTCGCTGATGGATGAAGAACAGCAGGAAAAGCGGATCAATGATTTTTTGCAGGATGATCTGAAACATCCTTTTGATTTGTTTGCTACGCCATTGTGGAGACTGACCATATTCCGCCTTTCAGCACATGAAGTGGTGATGGCGTGGGTGGTGCATCATGCCATCATTGATGGATGGAGCGACGCATTATTCAAGGCAGCGTTGCACGACACTTATCTGAAACTGGGAAAGGATCCGGGCTATATGCCACCGGCTCCTGCCGCCAGCTATAAGGATTATGTTGTTGCTGAAATGGTGAATAGAAAAAGCAACCTGTACGAAACATACTGGAAAACACAATTAAAAGATTTTATACCACTGAATATCTATCCTTCCGGAAAGAGACAGGCACCGGAACATACCAGGCAGCGCCACCGGCATGAGCCTCCACCCGGTTTTATGAGTACCCTCTCAAATATGTCAAAACAGCATAACATCAGCATAAAGAATCTCTGTTTTGGAGCCTGGCTGTTTGGGGTTTACATGCTGTGCCGTGAAAAGGACCTGTTAGTAGGTATTATAGACAATAACCGGCCGGTGAAGGAAGACGGAGACAAAATATTAGGCTGCTTCCTGAATGTACTACCGGTAAGGTTTGGGTTTGTAGACGAAGAAACCTGGGAGCAATACTTTCACCGGGTAAATGAAAAGTTAAAAGAGGTACTGGTGCACGGGAAAATCACTTTCCTTGATATTTTAAAACTGATAGAAACGGAGAGAGGTGGAAACAATTCAGGTGCGTTCATCAATGCAACATTTAATTACGTTGATTTCCATGCCCTGGAAAGTGTGGATTATGCGGTGCAGCAAACCAAATTATACAGAAAGCTGGAAGTAAGCTCTTATTCTGTCAATAACTTTGAGATTGATTTCACTTTCAGTAAAACCCTTGGCGAGCCTGAAATGGTGTTGCACTATTCCTCCCTGCTCCTGACTGATGAGATGGCGGCAAAATTTTGCAGTTACTTTGAAAGCGCACTTACGCTGCTGTCTGATGCACCGGATAAGCCGGCATGCAAGAAGGGAATACTGGAGGCAGATCCTTCGCAGTACTTTATTACACAGCAGGCTGTTGCGCATTGGCAGGAGCCGGTTGCAGACATTTTTTTCACAGACAGGGATTACGCTAACGCCGGAAAGGTGGCTATATCATCTCCGGGAAGAAGTTTAACATACCAGGAGTTTGCAGAAGAAACAGACCGCATGGCTAATTTCCTGATCTCCAAAGGCGTGGGCAGTGAAAAGGTGGTGGGAATGATTGCCGACAGATCGGTTGAAATGGTGTTATGGATTCACGCCATTTTAAAGGCGGGAGGCGCCTATATGCCCATCAATCCTCGGTTGTCTGCAAAACGCATCCGGTTAATGACGGAGCGCAGCAACATACAGCTGATGATATGTGATGCCACGTACAGCCAGCAATACACCGGTCCTACCCCTAAAATAGCCACCCATGATCTTCAATACAGGCAATGCGCTGCAATACGTCCGGTTGTGGAGTACGCTCCAAACAGCCTGGCTTATATTATTCACACTTCAGGCTCCACCGGAATCCCGAAAGGCGTAATGATTGAGCGGGGCGCTTTGCAGAACAGGCTGGAATGGATGCAGCGTGCTTATCCCTTATACGCAGCGGATGTAATGTTATTAAAGACACCTGTTTTCTTTGATGTCTCTGCCTTTGAACTTTTCAGCTGGTATATAGCAGATGCCTCGTTGCATATTCTTGAAGAAGGAAAAGAGAAAGACCCCGGTAACCTGCTGGACGTTATTGTGGAGAAGCGTGTGACAGTGCTCTACTTTGTACCTTCCATGTTAAATGGTTTTCTTGAATGGATAAAAGACACTCCGGAGGTGCGGAAATTAAATGACGTTAGAAGAGTGATCAGCACCGGTGAAGCATTGAGCCCGGATCTGGCTATGAAATTTGATTCACTGGTTTGCCGTCATACAGGCACGCGGTTAATCAATATGTATGGGCCTACTGAAACGACCATTGAGGCCGCATGGTTTGATTGTGTTCCTGCACAATATTACGATCTGATTCCCATTGGCCGTCCGGTAGACAATGTGCAGCTGTGGATTACCGACGTGAACGGGCAGCTGCAGCCGGTGGGGGTTGCAGGTGAACTTTGTATATCAGGCGCCGGCCTTGCCCGTGGTTATGTTAATAATGAAGAAGAAACCCTGCGCCGCTTCGGGCCTAATCATCTGCTGGGCCTGGACCGGGTTTACCGGACGGGAGATCTTGCGCGCTGGCTGCCCGATGGCAATGTTGAATGTCTTGGCCGGGTTGACCGGCAATTGAAGATCCGTGGCAACAGAGTAGAACCGGGTGAAATAGAACACATGATGCTGGCTGCTCCCGGTATATCCGACGCCTGTGTGGTATTCAGGGAAGATATTTTATGTGGTTATTATACCAGTGCAACAGCAGTGGAAGAATCCTTTTTAAGGGCTTACCTGTCCGGGGAACTGGCAGATTATATGGTGCCTGGTGTGTTAATGCGCCTGGATTCATTTCCGCTAACGGGTAGCGGCAAAAAAGA
This sequence comes from Chitinophaga sp., assembly GCF_035564935.1. Taxonomy (GTDB): domain Bacteria; phylum Bacteroidota; class Bacteroidia; order Chitinophagales; family Chitinophagaceae; genus Chitinophaga. The sequence continues at coordinate 15,037 of NZ_DATMTE010001108.1, forward strand.
CGTACAGGCGTTACCGTCGCCATTGCTGTTTACCGATAACCTGTTCCGCGCGCCTTCTGGAGAAACCGAGCAGCAGGTGGCTGCTGTGTGGGCTGCTACACTGGGCAGGGAGCAGATCGGCGCAACGGCAAACTTTTTCTCACTGGGTGGCGATTCCATTAAAGCCATACAGGTAATGTCTCGCTTACGCAGCCAGGGTTACAGCGTAAGCATGAAGGATATATTTGATCATCCGACAATAGAAGGACTGGCGCGGCAGGCCCGCAGGATAACAGGGGAAACAGCACAGGAGGCTGTTACAGGCAGGGCGCCACTGGCGCCGGTACAACACCGGTTTTTTAGCTATTATGGTAATAGCCCGCATAAAGGGCATTATAATCAGTCGGTATTACTGCGGTGCCGGGAACAGGTAGATGAGGATCGGTTGCGGACTGCTTTACAGGGGCTTGAATATCATCACGACGCTTTGCGGCTGGTGTTCCGGGAAGACGCTACAGGTGTTTACCAGGAGTATCAACCATGCCGGGGCAGTTTTCCCCGCCCGTTGGTGTACGACCTGCGGGGGGAAGCTGATGCGCAACTGTTGCCCATTTTCAATTCATTGCAGCAGGATTGTGACCCGGCAACGGGTCCCTTGCTGCGGTGCGCATTGATCCGGCAGAATAAAGGCGACCGCCTGCTGCTGGTGATCCATCACCTTGTTGTGGATGGTGTATCGTGGCGGATCATTTTTGAGGACCTTGAAACGTTGTATAACGGAGGTAGCCTTCCTGCCAGAACGGCTTCCTATGGCAACTGGGCGCGTTCCCTGCAGGAGCGCAGGGATATTGTGGACCTGGAGCATGCCTATTGGCAACGGCTCGACAGAATGGAGACCACACCGCTTGCGGGTTGGCGCACACCGGCAGACCGCCGGCTGTCGGCATTTCACCGTCAGCAGCATACGCTGGACACGACGCTTACAGCAGGTCTGATATCAGAAGCACATCATGCTTACGGAACAGAAACAATAGAACTGTTATTGACCGGTTTAATACTGGCGCTGCAGGCGCAGGGAGGCACTTCATCCCAATTACTGATGCTGGAAGGGCACGGCCGGGAGGAAGGTATTTCCCCACTGGACATTAGCCGCACGGTAGGCTGGTTTACAAGCATGTTCCCTGTTTTGCTGGAGGTGCCGTTGTCTGCTGATATGGGCGCAGCAGTGAAGGCTGTTAAGGAGCAGTGGCGCCATATTCCAAACCGCGGCGCCGGATACGGCATATACCGGTATTGTTCAGTCCCCGCACCACTGCCGGCTTCCTGTACACCGGAGATCATGTTCAACTATATGGGACAGTTCTCCTCGGCGGAGGTAAACAGCACATTCTGCCTGGCAGAAGAACCGTCGGGAGATCCGCAAAGCTTACATCTGGAGCAACCACAAAGCCTGCATATTTCGGTGATAGCCATTGGAAATAAACTGGAGCTGGAGTTTCAGTACAACTGTGAAGCCTTCACGGATGATACCATCACCGCATTGATAACAGCTTATGTTGCCTGCTTACAGGAGCTGACAGCACATTGCCTGTCGCAGACCCAACGATCATTTACCCCCAGTGATTTTACTTATTCCGCTATTTCAAACGAAGCACTGGAAGTTCTTAGTAAAAAATTCAGTTAATCTTATGCCAGGGAATGAAATTGAAGATATCTGCCGGCTGACGCCTTTACAGAAGGGGATGCTGTTTCACTGGATTTACGACAAACAGGCATCCACCTACTTCCTGCAACAAACCTATCTGATTAACGGGAACATAGATGAAGCAGCTTGCCGTTTATGCCTGGATCATTTGTCGCAGCAATATGAAGTATTGCGGACAGCATTTATTCACGAGGACCTGGATGAGCCACTGCAGGTAGTACTTAAAAGTCGGAAAATTGAATTTAGTGTGAGGAAAGCTGACGGGGAAAGCTCCCTTGAAGCACTGAAAGCCGCAGACAGGCAACGGGGCTTTGATCTGACAGAGGATCCGCTAATGCGCGTAATGCTGGTGATACTGCCGGCAGGCAATGCATTGGTATGGAGTTTTCATCATATTATACTGGATGGCTGGAGCATTGCGCTGTTGATTTCAGATTTCCTGTCATGTTATCAGCGCCTGGCAAACGGTCAGTTGCCGGTAGCCGCAAATTCGCGGCAATATAAAACTTTTCTGAAGTGGCTGGAGAAACAACAGCCGGAAGAAGGACGGCTGTTCTGGCGAAATTATTTGTCCGGATATGATACGGTAGCAGATATATCCCCACTGAAACAAAGCTCAGCGGCCGCTGCTACGTTCAACCGGCTTCGTAAAACGCTGGGTAGTAAGCTCACAAAGTATGCAGAAACAATGGCAGCTGCAGAGGGTACTACGGTAAACCTGGTGCTGCAAGCGATCTGGGGCATCTTACTCGCAAAGTACAATAACTGCCGCGATGTAGTTTTTGGGCAGGTAGTATCCGGCCGGCCTTATGAGCTGGAAGGGGTAGAAAAAATGGTGGGACTTTTCGTTAACACCGTCCCTTTCCGCGTGGCATATAGCCAGGACGATACATTCTCCGGTGTTCTTAAAAAGTTGAATCAATACATACCATCCGTTTATCAGCATCAGCATGTACCATTAATTGAGATATTTGCCCAAAATGACCTGAAACAGCAGCTATTCACCCATTTATGGGTATTTGAGAATTATGCACCGGGCAATCCGGCCACAGGCAGCACTGCTTTGACAGTAACCGGCACAGAGATCTTTGAACAGACAAATTTCGATCTTACACTAACCATCTGGCATGAAGCGGAGATCACTATTCAGTTTGACTACCGGGAAGAAAAATATCCCGGGCTACTGATGGAATCGGTCTTTAAACATTTTATGCATATACTTGAAGCAGTGGGTCAGCATGTCAACATACCGGTTGTGGAAATTTCACTGCTGGATGAGGATGAAAAGAAGAAGATGGCTGCCGGCCTTAACCAGTCCGAATGGACTTATCCCCGGGATATTACCTTGATGGAATTGCTAAAGCTGCGTGCAGTTGCTTTTCCCGCACATACAGCGGTGATATCGGAGCATGAAAAGCTGAGCTATGCCGGGTTGGATCAGGCGTCTGACAGGGTAGCGAATTACCTGATCAGCAAAGGTGCGGGCCGCAACAAAGTAGTAGCCGTAATGCTGGACCGCTCGCCGGAAATGCTGATCTGGATATACGGGATATTAAAAACCGGCGCGGCTTATCTTCCTGTAAACACAAAACTACCCCAGGGCAAGGTGGAATTTTTGCTGAAGGATAGTGAAGCTGTTCTGCTGGTAACGCGGCAGCACTTTAAGCAGTCGATAGATAAGATGATAGAAACCGTTCTGTTGGACGATGACCCGCATCTTGCTTTTAGTACAGATGCTCCCGGGGTCGCTATCAGCAGGAATGATCTGATGTATGTAATGTATACGTCCGGGTCAACAGGGGATCCCAAAGGCGTTATGGTGGAACATCAATCAGTGGTTAACCTGTTGTATGGCCTGGACCGCATTTTTCCTTTTACAGAAGATGATGTTTACCTGGTAAAAACGCCTTATTATTTTGACGTGTCTGTTCCCGAGTTGTTTGGGTTTTTCATAAATGCGCCGGGAAAAGCTGTACTGATGGGGCCCGGAGAGGAGAAAGACCCTTATTTGATAGTATCATATATTCACCGGTATAAGGTAACCCATATCAATTTTGTTCCTTCTCTTTTTAACCTGTTTGCAATGATCTGTACACAGGAATACCAGGAATTTCGGCATCTGAAGAACATTTTTCTTGCCGGGGAAGCGTTGAGTGGAGAACAT
>NZ_DATMTE010001109.1:0-1675 GCF_035564935.1 Chitinophaga sp.
CTCGATTTCTCAAATATCGCAGCACTAAGGGTGGCTACACATGCCGAAAGGTTTAACATCAAAGAAGGAGAAACTACTGCCCGCTTAAATTTCGACCGGGAGCCAAGATATTATGCCGACCTGGGATTCGACAGGGGCATCTGGTATATGGCCAACAGCCCGTCGAAGAACGATGAAAATACCTTCTGGCTGATGGCCCGCGGCAGTGAGCTGAGCCAGTCGTCGCCAGTGCCGATCGCCGGCTTTTATATGAAGAAAGTAGTAAACTGGCATATGGACTGGAACACCGTTACCTACCCTCCTTATCCCTATCCTGAAATACGCCTGGCAGATCTGTACCTGCTCTACGCAGAAGCGCTGAATGAAGTGCAGGGTCCCGGCGCTGAGGTATATGATTACATTAACAGGATAAGGGCCCGGGCAGGTTTGCAAACCGTACAAAGCTCATGGACCAACTACAGCCGGAACCCTTCCAAATATACTACCAAAGAAGGAATGCGGGCCATCATCCAACGGGAAAGAGCTATTGAACTTTGCTTTGAAGGACATCGTTACTGGGACCTGTTACGCTGGAAAACCGCTGCACAGGAACTCAGCGGCAATATCACAGGCTGGGTGGTAAGCGGTCAGACCGCAGAGTTGTATTACCGCGAAATTTCATTTCTCTCCAGGCACTTCGTGGCTCCCCGCGATTACCTGTGGCCGATAAAAGAAAATGACCTGCTGGTGAATCCTAACCTGGTGCAAAACCCTAACTGGTAAACTGCACCGCGTGCGGTTGTTTTTAACATTAAATCATTAAGAAGTGAAAACAATAAAATCAAATACGATCTTATATACGGCGTTTTCCCTGGCATTGGTATCAGGCTGTAAAAGAGAGGAGCTGAACAAAGCCATCGTTACCAATACCAATCCTCCCGGCGTGGTAACCGGGATCACGGTAACAAATGCAAATGGAAAATCAGTGCTCACCTATTCCCTTCCGGCCGATCCCGATCTTTCCTATGTAAAAGCGGTGTATGAAACTTCTCCCGGGCATCCTGCAGAAGTGAAAGCTTCTCACTACGAAAATACATTGACGGTAGACGGTTTTGGAGACACGCTCGCTCACGTCATCAAGCTGTATTCCGTAAACGCCAGCGAAGTAGCCTCTGCACCGGTTATGGTTACAGTGAATCCCCTTACACCCGCTATCAATCTTGCATACAGATCCCTGGCAGTAGAAGCTACCTTCGGCGGGTTCAATCTTACCTGCAACAATCCTACGCTGGAAAACCTGGCGATTATCCCGCTGGTAGATTCTTCCGGCACCGGCAAATGGGTACAAACAGTAGGGATGGACAATGTATACAGCAACGACCCTGTGATCAAAAGCTCCGTGAGAGAACAGCCTGCCATCAAAAGAAATTATGCTTTTGTGGTGAGAGACCGGTGGATGAATTTTTCAGATACCCTGTTTGTATCGCTCACCCCATTTTTTGAACAGCTGTTACCCAAGTCCGAATGGAGCAACTATGTATTACCCAAGGATGCAGAGATCCTGAATAACGGCGGTCGCACGGATGTACCGTACATCTACGACGGCGATTTCCACCCGGGATGGCCCCGTTGCCTGTTTACCCTGGAACAGGCCGGCAGTCCGCAAACGGTTACACTGGACCTGGGCAAAGCGCAT
>NZ_DATMTE010001110.1:0-2475 GCF_035564935.1 Chitinophaga sp.
ATCCTGAGTCAGACAAAATCCGCATCGCCGAAGGCGATCTTTTTAAACTCAATTACAGACAGATCGATCTATCTAATCATAAACATTCAAATCCTGCTAACATGGAAAAAAAATTCCCCCTCCCGCCATTTACAAGGGAAACCGCCCTGCAGAAAGTGCAGATGGCAGAAGACGCCTGGAACAGCCGTGATCCGCAAAAGGTTTCACTGGTGTATACACCCGATACAGTATGGCGCAACCGCGACCAGTTTATTAATGGCCGCGAAGAAGTAGTGGCCTTTCTGACAAAGAAATGGCAGAAGGAACTGGACTATCGCCTCAAAAAAGAACTTTGGAGCTTTACAGACAACCACATTGCCGTATGTTTTGAATATGAATGGCATGATCATGCCGGCAACTGGTTTCGCTCCTACGGTAATGAGCTGTGGGAGTTTAACGCTGACGGGTTGATGCAACGCCGGCTGGCATCTATCAATGATGTACCTATTAAAAGCAGCGAAAGGAATTTCCGGGAACCGGAAGATCTGGTACTAGCCTGCTAAATGATGATGGTGATTACCCCGGGAATCACCATCATCTGTTCATAGTGTGAATTTTGTAACTTTGCAGGATGAATAAAACAGAATCACTCCGGGAATTTTACGAACATAAGTTCCAGGCTGTACCTGATAAGTTGCAGCAGGATATCGGGCATTTTAATGTATTCCGGCTGGAAGACTGTGTAGTAGATGGCCGCTCTACGGTTAGCTATAGTCGCCGCGACTTCTACAAAATAAGCCTGCTGAGGGGTTCCACCATCTTCCATTACGCTGATAAAACTACGGAAGTAAAAGGCAGTGCGCTTGTCTTTTTTAACCCGCAGATACCATACGGCTGGGAACCGCTATCAGCCGATAACAGCGGCTATTTCTGCATTTTCAGGGAATCCTTTTTTACCGGGACTACCCGCGGTAACCTGCACGACCTGCCCATGCTGATGCCCGGCGGCATTCCCTCCTACCTGCTCACAAAAGAACAGGACAAAGAGGTATCGCAGCTCTTTAAAAAGATGCTGGCCGAAATCAATACCGACTATGTGTATAAATACGACCTGCTGCGCAGCTATCTCACAGAGATCATTCATTATGCCTTAAAAATGCAGCCCTCTGAAACCCTGTACCAGCATGCAGATGCGAAGTCGCGTATTACAGCGGTATTCACGGATCTGCTGGAGCGGCAATTTCCCATTGAATCGCCGTCGCAGCGTTTTGTAATGCGCTCCGCCAACGACTTTGCAAAGCAACTCTCTGTTCATGTGAACCACCTGAACCGGGCCATCCGTGACACTACCGGGAAAACCACCACCGCACACATTGCGGAACGGATCACCGCTGAAGCAAAGGCACTGTTAAAGCATACCAGCTGGAATGTAGCGGAGATCAGCTATGCCCTCGGATTTGAAGAACCTGCTCATTTCAGCAACTTCTTTAAAAAACAAACCAGCATCACCCCCGGTGCTTTCCGCATTGTTTGAATTTTGCAATTATTGGTTTGATGAATGTAACAGCCGGCAGCAATCCCTGGTCTACTTTTGTGAGAACAAAAAACACAAGATCATGGACAACAAAAAAGTATGGTTTGTAACCGGCGCCTCTAAAGGATTAGGCCGTTCTCTCGTAAAACAGTTATTAAGTAAAGGATATAAAGTAGCCGCTACTTCCCGCAGTATCGACGACCTCCGCAAAGTGGCAACAAGCGATGATTTCCTCCCGCTTGCCATGGATCTGAAAACAGAAAGCAGTGTACAGGCGGCGGTAAAAGAAACCATCAGCCGTTTCGGACGCATAGATGTACTGGTGAACAACGCTGGCTACGGACAGGTAGGTAGTATCGAAGAGTTATCGGATGCTGAATCACGTAGTAACTTTGATGTGAACGTATTTGGCCTGCTCAATGTAACGCGCAGCGTATTGCCGCATATGAGAGCGCAACAAGGCGGGCATATCCTCAATGTCTCCTCCATTGCCGGCTTTAGCGGTTATTTCCCCGGCTTCGGTATCTACTGCGCCACCAAATTTGCGGTAGACGGTTTATCAGAATCATTGGCGGCCGAAGTAAAACCATTCGGTATTTCGGTGACCATTGTATCTCCCGGTTATTTCAGAACCGAGTTCCTTACTTCCGGCTCCCTCGGTTTGCCAGCCAACCAACTGAATGCTTACGAATCTGTTCGTGCAGCCCAGCAGGCACACCAGCATGAAATTAACGGCAACCAACCGGGTGATCCTGAAAAAGCGGTGGCGGCCATCATCGACATTGCAACTCAGGAAAATGCACCGCTTCACCTCTTCCTCGGCGAAGACGCCTACAACCTCGCCTACCAGAAAATAGCGGCCATAGAAGCCGACCTGGAGCAATGGAAAGAAGTAACAGTAGGCACTGCTATAGTGTAGCGGTACATCGCCTTCGGCGATTTAAATTGTCTTGGAGCAGGAT
>NZ_DATMTE010001111.1:0-5391 GCF_035564935.1 Chitinophaga sp.
CTTATTTTATAAAACAATACCGGCAACTATACGGCACTACCCCTAAAAGTGCCCAGCGAACCAAAAATGCTATTTTTTGAACGGTTCCTGCTACTGCCTCATTCCCCGCAGTAATACCTTTGACAAAAAATAACAATTAGCTATGAAACGCATACCCATGATGGCTTTCATCCTGATGGCCGGCCATACCTTTGCACAGCAGCGGCTTAATAACGCCTCGTTCATGCACGCCCCCGAAAGCGTAGCTACCGATAACAGCAGCTACTATATTGCCGACCTGGGCGAAGGAGCAAATCCTACAAAAAAAGATGGTAACGGGATCATTTTCCGGATGAATAAAAATGGAGATCACCAGGTACTAGCCACAGGCCTGGATGCTCCCAAAGGTGCATTCCTCCTGCATCATATCCTCTTTGTAGCAGATATCGATAAAGTGAAAGGATATGATATTACGTCTGGCGCACAATTGTACAATATAAACCTTGCGCCGGCTACTGCTTTCCTCAACGATATTACCGCTATCAACGACTCCACCCTGGTGGCCTCTGCTACAGATGTAAATAAACTCTTCCTGGTACATCTGGGGAAAGCTCCCCGTGCGGAAGAACTGGTATATACTAATCCCATAAAAGGCGCCAATGGCGTGGCATACGATGCCCGCAGCAGCAAGCTGTATGTATGCGGGTTTGGCAGCAATAATATGCCCGTTGGGCAAATAGGTTACATTGATATGAACGCCGCGGAAAAAGTATTTACTCCACTTACAAACAGGCTGGGTTATTATGACGGCATTGCGCTCACGGATCGCAATAAACAACTGATCATATCCGACTGGGTAGCTTTCGAAAAGAAGGGAGTACTGCTTAAACTGGATCTGGCCAGCGGCCGTATTATCACACTGAATCAGGAACTGATTGCAGGACCGGCCGATTTTACACTGGATGCAGCCGGCAACGCCATTGTACCTGCAATGCTGGAAGCGAATGTGCTGAAATAGACGATCTCAAAATAAAAAAATTTAGCGGAGGAAGCCCGTTTCCTCCGCTAAATAACAATTATATCCTTACCTGTACACCCGCTGTTCCCCCGATGTATGCGCCGTGAAACTTGTTGTTCCTCCTGTATTCCGACCAGATAAAATGGTTGTTGATCCCTTCTCCCACCCCGTGTTCTGTTTGCACAAAATTAAATGTAGGACCTGCAAATACTTCTACCTTGCTGCCAAAGCGATAGGCGGGAAATATGCCCAGCGACTGGCGATGGTAATACCCCTTTTTGAAATCGGTAAGCACCATGGTGGTAGCTTCCGCATTGATCCTGAAATGTGATAACAGCGGCAGGTGCGCGCCAATACCGGCCTGCAGGGCATACAGCGGATCAGGGTTATCTTTTAAATTATATCCCACCCCGAGGATGCCATACAATATTTTTCCACCGGATTTGAAAGAAGCAATAGTGGTGGCGGTTTCATCGATGCTTACACTCACCTGCTTTTCCCCGCCCTTCACGATGTTGATCACACCTATAGGACATTCGCTGCTATCGGCAATGTTGATAAAACCTATCTGTACACCTTTTACTTTTTTTGCAATGTTAACAAAACCGGCCACCTGCGAATGCACATTTTCAGCTGTATTTATAAAGCCTGCCACCTGCACGTTGGCATCTTTCTTTGCAATATTGGTAAAACCTGCTACCTGCACCTGTGAATTATTAGCGGCCATATTCATAAAACCGGCTACCTGTGTACCCTCCACATTATGCGGTACCAGGTTGGCAAAACCCGCCATCTGGAAACCGTGCATGCTGCCGGCCAGGTTCAGGAATCCTGCTACCATAGCCCCGTTACCACTGGTTTTTACCTGGTTCATGAAACCAGCCACCGTAGCAGCGTGAAATGTTTTGCCGATATGATTGGAAAAAGCGCCTACTTCTACACCGGTGGCGCTGTCTTTAATGATATTGGAAATGCCCGCAATGGCTACGCCGGTTTCAGCTTTGGATACACCGGCAATAATATGCAATGAAAAATGATTGGTATAAGCTGCTGCATTTTTTCCATTGCTGCTCAATGGATACACAAAACCGATATGCGCGGGACTGGTCAGCGGCGTTTGCGCATACGCCGCAGTAGCAAAGAATAAAACGGAAACAAAAAAACAAATGATCCGGCTGCTGAAGTAAAATGTTCTCATGGTGTGTTAGTTATTTCGTACTGTATAACGACACGTTGAAGAACTTATACCCCTATGCAAAAATGGAAATTTAAAAAAGACTGATGCCAGCCTGCCATCCCATCCACATAGTAACTGAATTGCCTATCTTAAAAGAAGGGTAGTGCGCGCCAAAATCGGTGGATTTATAACCCGGCATGGGCACTACTTTATCATCGGTATAAATGGCTAAAGCAGGTCCTGCAAACAGGCTGATTCGTTTGGATAATTTTATGTTTAGAGAAGGTTGCAAACGGAAGATCTGGGCATCATTTTCCCAGGCGCCGAGGAAAATATTCTGCCCGGTGATTTCGGTGGATAAAGACAATGTTTTATTGAATGGAATGATTTTTCCTATACCGTAACCCAGCGACCATGCCTTGCTGTTTTCCCCAAAGTCGCCGCCCCCCAGCAGGATGCTGTATAGCTCACTGCGGCCGGTCTTCCAGGCAATATTAAAAGGCAGCACATCGGTACTGAACAGTACTACTTTCCTGTAACCCCTGCGCACAATATTGATGATACCGATACTATATCCGTTCACCGTATCTGCAATATTCACCAGGCCAATCTGCACACCGTCCATTTGCTTTGCATAGTTGAAAAAGGTGGCAATCTGCACGCCTTTCATCACTCCGCGGTTGATATTACCCACACCCGTGATCTGGGCGCCGTGGGCGTCTTCTTTATTGTAGTTGCCTATGCCGCTCAGTTGCAGCCCATCCAGGTTTTTACCATTATAGGTGAAGGCGCCCGCTACCTGCCAGCCCCGGGTATGTCCGCGATTAATGCCGCCAATACCACTAATAGATACACCTTCCATATTTTTACGCACCTGGCCAATGGCGCCGGTAAGTTGCACCCCTTCCATACTGCCTTCTGTAATATTGCTAACCCCTGCTATCTGCACGCCTTTCATAGAGTCCAGCACATTGTTGTGAAACCCGGCTATCTGCACGCCTTTTGTTTTTCCACCTACTATATTTATCAGCCCCGATACCTGTACATGCTGCATATCATTTTTCACGATATTGAACGCGGTGCCTATTTCCACACCATCCACGCCAGCAGCATAGCCACCCAGCATATTCATGGAAAACTTATTCACTACCTGTCCGCTCATCCGGCCGTGAGTACCCAGGCCCGGTGTAAGCGATACCTGGTAAGGCTTATCAGCCAGGAAGCCACCGATGTTCAAACTGGTCAGCTTTTGACGGGAGGATAAAAATGCGTTGCCAAACCAGGTTTTTTCCACCCGGGTATGCCCGGTAATATCTACCACTTTCAGCTGATACGTAGCAGGGGCAATACTTACCGCTATCTCCTGGTCGTAGCCGGTAGTGAGCAGCAATGAAGTGTCGGCATAGAGATCCTTACTAACACTAATGGCTGCGGTAGGATATTTATCCTTTAACCGCAGCCTGAAGTAACCGTCGTTGTTTGTTAAGGTAGAAATGAGTTGCTGTCGTTCATACACACTCGCATTGGGTAGCCGTTGTCCTGTTTTACGGTCCGTGACTATCCCGCTGATCAGGTAGTATACCTGCCCCTGCGATTTCTTCAGCAGAATAAGATAGTTCCCCGATTCTTTATATACAAAATCACCATTGAATAATTGATCGAGTACCTGTTTTACACTTTTATTTTTTGCAGAGATGTTTACCAGGCTGTCTTGCGGGAGGATAGTACTGAGATAGGAGAAATAAAAATTTCCCTGTTTGCTGATGGTGGTCAGTACTTCCGAAAGCGGCCGCTGTTTTGCTTCAATGCTAACGGTTTTATTAAGCAGCTGCTGTGCAGCCAGTGGTAGTGAAAAACAACAAACAAATAAGAAGGTCAGCAAATGCTTAGGTGGTAACATACAGTACGAAGGCTATTATTTCAGTATAATTTGTGATCCCTGTTTTTCAACGGCAATCTCATAAGTAAGCCCGATCACTTTTAAAGTACTATCCAGCGAACTGTTGGTAAAGGTAGAATTAATCTGTAAATCGCGTTTATCATTGTTAGCGATAACGATGTTTACGCCATATGCTTCATTCAGGATCTCTACCAATTTCCACAAAGGGGTATTGTTACATACAAATGTTTGGGTACGGTAGTAGCTGTACAGTTCATCTGTGTTGTTTTGCTTGCTGGGCGCTTCCTGTTGTTCGGTGATCACTGCTTTTTCATGCTGTTTCAGCTGCACGCTGTTGTTGTTTTTGGTTACTTCCACGGCGCCGGTTTCCACGATCACTTCAGTTTTACCATGTGTGCTTTTAACATTGAAGGAAGTACCGAGTACTCTTACCGTTACATCATTTACTTTTATCACAAAAGGTTTGCCTGCATCCTGCGCCACGTCAAAAAATGCTTCACCTTCCAGTTTTACCGAGCGTTGTTTACGATTACCGGCATAGGTGATGGTAGATTGTTTATTCAGTGTTACCTGGGAGCCATCCGGCAATACATCCTGTTTGATCTGTTCCCCCGAACTCACTATCAGCGGGGTATTACGGTGTTGGGATATATACCATGCGCCGGCAGCGCCTATCATGATAATGAGTACGGCTGCAATGCGGAGTATGGGTCTCCAGGAAAAGCCGGTATCCATTTTTACAATGCGGGTAGTATTTTCACCGGCTCCTACCCGTTGCCGGAAGCGCGACCATGCATCGTTTTCATTCACCGTGCTTACAGCAGCCAGTTTGCGGCTTTCTTCCCATATGAGGCGGAAGTGTTCAAAATAGCGCTGGTGCTCCGCTTTCTCTGCAAGCCATGCGGTCACAGCTGCCTTTTCAGATGGTGTGTTGATATCCAGCAGGTGTTTCACCAGCAGGTCATCGTTTATATGTGTAGATGTATTTTTCACGGAGGCGCTTTTACAGGTGGAGCAAAATTATTAACAAAGGCAGGAAATCCACCAGGTTGAGCCGCAATAAACGTAACGCTTTGCCCATCTGGTTTTCCACAGTTTTTATAGAGATATCCAGGCGATCTGCTATTTCCTGGTATTTCAGTTCTTCGAAGCGGCTGAGCTGAAAAACGGTGCGGCATTTTTCCGGCAGCGCCATCAAAGCTGCTTCCAGCTTCTCTTCCAGCTCACGCAACATTACTTTACCCGATGCATTGCCAATATCCTGGTCGTTGTTCATCTGGTATTTGGTGTGCGCCTGGTGGGCTGCTTTTACTTTCT
>NZ_DATMTE010001112.1:0-6840 GCF_035564935.1 Chitinophaga sp.
AGGGGAAGGGGAATTGTAAAGATGTGTATAATTGTGCCACACCAGGTGGCACAAATTTTTTTCCGCGGCTTCAGTGAAAAAGGTTAGTGATAATGCAATACGGCAATGCCTGATGAAAACGACAGTGCTTTGTTCAGCTGAAAATGCCGGAGCTGATGAAACGCGCTCATCCCGTTGCCAATGACTACCGGGTTCACCAGCAGGTATAGTTCGTCTATAAGTCCATGTTCCAGTAAACCGGATACCAGCGTAGCTCCGCCATACACCAGGATATTCCCGGCTGTTTCCTGTTTCAACCTGGTAACCGCCGTTACCAGATCGCTGGCAATGGCTACGTTGTTCCAGCCGCCGGGGATCTCTTTGTCTTTAGTTAACGTAGTGGAGATAACCGTTTTGGGAGTGTTGCTGATATGCGTAGCAAAGGCCGCCTGTTCATCCTTACGGGCAGCTGTTTGTTGCCAGTGGGCAATAAAACCTTGTTCGGCCATTTGTTTGCTGATGAGCAGGTGCGAGGCCGATAAGGTAAGCCGGGTATGGAAATCCTGAAGCGCTTTATCCCAGGTCCATTGAGGGCCCCAGCTCCACACCATCCAATCAGTTTGTCCCTGCGGACCGGCCATAAACCCGTCGAGCGACTGTTGCATTTCTAAAATTAACTTTGCCATTTTATATGATTTTATAGAGAGATATGAGGCTGTCTCATAAATAACTTTTGCCCGTTTTTACTCGGGTACCTGATGGAAAGATTTTTCGTTTACACGATTCTCAGGCCCATCAAGTTAGTTATGAGACAGCCTCATATTGAGTATCAAACCGCATCAGCCCGGGTTGGGCTGTAGTGGCCTATCTCCAGGATATTCTCTGATACAGGTTTATCCAGTATTCTATCACTCAGATTTTTCCTGAACGCCCGGAATGCTGCTAACTCAGTAAACGCTTTTTGGGCAGCCTCACTGCCAAACTGCGCAATATGCACAAAGGTATTATCTGTTGTTTTAAAACAGGCATATTGCATATCGATGGATGCAGGGTTGTGTAATTCCCTGAATACAGCCTGTACAAGCAAAATATGCTCATTTAGTTTTTCCGGCTTTAAGATATAGCTTATTTGAGTGCTTTTCATGGCTTTGGTTTTATTTCCCATCCGCAGGGACATTTAATTTTCAAAAACGCTTTTATGCTTATAAATAAATTCGGCAAAATTGGTGGGCCTCACATTCAGCTGTCGATGAGTGTCGAGCCAGATGTGGGAATCAATGCACTTTCTCCTTTCCCTGCTGAGTTCGGAGATCACCCTTTTGGGATATTCAGGAATACCCATAGCCTCAAACATGTTTATATAATCTTCCAGCGAAATATGCCTGTATTCAATCTGCCGGCCGGTTACCCTGGAAATGATATCGCAGGCTTCGCGCATATTCATGGCGTCGGGTCCTGATATCTCATAGATCTTTTTTTCATGGCCTGTGCCCGTCATGATCCCCGCAACTATCCTGGCAACATCCTCAATATCTACAGGTGCAAGCCTGGCGTCTTCTATGGGAAGTATCAAGGCGTTTTGTTCAAGGGTAACACCGGTTCGTGTACCGGGCAGGTAAAACTGCATGAATTGCGATACCCGCAATATGGTCCAATCTATACGGGAACTGGCCAGGTGATCTTCTGCTTTGGCATGTTGCACCTGCGCAATGAAATTCTGGCCATTGAAGCCTATACCCGTATCAAAGCCGGAATATTTAATCAGGTGGGGTAATCCGGCCTGTTGGGCTGCATCGATAAAGCATTGCTGGGTTTCCACCATCTTTTCATTGGCAGATGAGATCATCAGCGCCTTTTCGATCCCATCAAAAACACCGGAAAGCGAATGCGCATCCATCATATCTCCCTCAAAAATTTCAACGCCCGGCTGGTTCTCCAGCTTACTGACCTTACGGCGGTCTCTTACCAGTACCCGCACTGGTATATTTTGCCTGATAAATTCATCCACCACAATGGATCCGCTTAGTCCGGATGCGCCGGTAACAAGGAATTTAGGGCGCAGGGCCTTAGTTGTTGTGTTCATACCTTTTGTTTTTGTACGTTTATGAACACAAAGCTACAGGTGGCTGTTATATGCCATGGGGTGTACATTTAGCAATTTAAGGGGTTGTTTGTGCAAGCCAGGCGTTATACCTTAGTATAATGAAAAATGTAACTTTTTTAATTGCCGACGGTGTATTGAAGCCAAGCGGGCTTTTTGGTGCTATTGAAGTGTTTGAAAAGGCGAATCAATTCTATGAGAAGCAGGGTAAACCGCCCTTTTACAATATCCAGCTGGCAGGCAGGGATCTGCGGCAAAAATTGCTGAACGGCTCTTTCCAGTTAAACATAATGCCGTTGGATGCCATCGGAAAAACAGACCTGATCCTGTTTCCAAGTTTTGACCATCAACACGATTTCGGCATCCAAACCAGCGGGGAAATGTTGGATTGGGTAACGCAGCAGTATCACCAGGGAACGGAACTGGCCAGCTTATGTACCGGCACTTTCCTGCTGGCGGCTACCGGTTTGCTGAAAGGCATGCCCTGCGCCACGCATTGGCAGGCCGCGGATTATTTCCGGGAGCTGTTTCCCGGGCTGGACCTTCAAACCAGCAAGGTGATTACCGAGCACCAGGGCTTATATACTGCCGGCGGCGGTAATTCAAGCCTGAACCTGGTACTTTACCTGGTAGAGAAATACAGTGGCCGGGAAACCGCGCTTTACTGTTCAAAGGTATTACAGATCGATATTGACCGTACTTCCCAATCGCCTTTTATCCTGTTTGAAGGTTTGAAAGATCATAAAGATCCTGCCATACGGAATGTGCAGGACTATATAGAGCAGCATGTGAGTGAACGGTTAACGGTGGAACAGCTGGCCACGCACTGTTTTATGGATCGTATCAATTTTTCACGCCGTTTTAAAAAGGCTACGCAATTGTCGCCGGCCGATTATATCCAGCGCATCAAGGTGGAAGCGGCCAAGCGCAGTTTCGAATCAACCGGGAAACAGATCAATGAAGTAATGTATGATGTTGGTTATGGAGATATAAAAGCCTTCCGGCAGACTTTTAAGAAGATTGTAGGTATGACGCCGGGGGACTACCGTAGTAAATTTAATAAAGCTGTTTGATGGGATTGCTGAGCCTCCGGCAGTTATATTTTCCTACAAACGCTGTTGATGGTTTAGTTCTAAAAGAATGGTTTCCGGTAATTATAACTGGAAATTGTCAATTACAATTTGTTTGCAATGGGGATCTATAAAAAGTGGGAGGGGCCAACAGGCTAAGTCCCCGCCAACAGGCTAAGTCCCTGCTGCCAACGGAAAAGGCCGGCGGCAACAGCTGCTGCCGTAATTAATTCAAATGCTGCTTTTTCGCTCCCGGCAATGCCAACCACTTCTTTTATAAGCTCATCTGTAATTTTCCAGGAGCTTGTACCAGTTTCCAGCGCCAGCTTGTCGTATGCCGGTACTGGTAACGCCGGGCCGCCGGTAGCCCGTTTACCAACGGCTTGTCGTAGGTTCGTATCCGTTAGTGCCGGCCTTTCAAATACAGACCTGCGTAACTCCTGCGCCATAGCCCGGTGATCAGGGCGGCCTTCCGGCTTGCCTTTACCGAAAACATATCCCTGTTTCAGCATTCGCTTTGCTGCGCCGGACTGATCCGCATCGTTCAGCATGGCGAATTTGAATGTATTGGCGCAGCGGACCGTGATGCTGAACAGGGCAACCACTGCCATGGCGTCTTCCAGTTCCTGTGCGGAGATCCCGCTATGGAGTATACCGGCTACCTGTTCGGGGGTTAGCTCCTCAGGTGTTTTTGCAAATATTTCCAGGAACGGGAGTATAGCATGTAGTTTCGGTGGCAGCGAGGCTTTCCGGAAATCATTAAGGGCTGCATCTACCATTGTTTTACTGATAACAAGCGAGGCAATAGCGCCATGTGCTTCCACACAAAACGGGCACTGGTTCCACCTGGCCGTCATGGCGGCAAAGAGTTCCCGTTCACCCACTGTCCAGCCGCTTTCCCCACGCATGGCGGCATGCGTCCAGGTAGTCATGGGCTTACCGTAGAAATCGCGATGGTACATAACGATCCGGGCAGCATCGGGTAACCGCATTCCGGATACGGCTGAAATAAACCTGATCAATAATGCCCTGAAAAATCCATCTCCTTTCTCTACTTTTTGAAGACGCATAGCATTTGTTTTTTGTTGATGAATACCGGTTATTTTGCCCGTTTCATTTCTTCCTGCAGCACTTTCATTTCAGGTATCCCGGATACATTAAATTTAGTATTTTATTATTTACGGGTGGTCATTTAAGTGCTGTGCCTGTTGAAATAAGCAATAAGAACATGTAACTTTATTTTTATTAAAACCACATAATATGACAGTAGAACAAATCGCCTCACAACTGGCAGCATACTGCCGTAATGAAGAGTTTACACGGGCACAACAGGAATTATATGCTGAAGATGCCGTGAGTATAGAACCTTATGACACGCCGGGATTTGAGAAGGAAACGCAGGGCCTGGAAGCATTAAAGGAAAAAGACCGGAAGTTTAGTTCCATGGTGGAATCACGTTATGGCACTACTGTGTCCGACCCTATCATTGCAGGCAATGTTTTTTCTTTTGTGCTCAGTATGGATCTTAAAATGAAAGGCAGGGAGCGTGAAAAGATGACCGAGCTTTGTGTATATCATGTGAAAGATGGTAAAATTGTTTCTGAGCAATTCTTCATGTAAAGAACATCCTGCCAGTGCACTTTGATCCCCGAAGCCCGGTTTATAACGTGAAGATTGAGTGTCGTTATGTGAAGGCAAAGCAACAGGAAGGTATAAAAAAGGCCGCCTCATAAAATAAGACGACCTGTGATTTGACAGGGATCACAGGTTGTTTTTAGCATCCCGTACCTGCGTACCTAAAACTGTTGACCCGTTATGCTTAATTTACATAGCTAAAGATTAGTTTCTCCTGCTTTCCTCATAGGTAGGGCCATACATTCCCGGCACTTTATTTCCTGTTGCACGCAGGTAAACGATCATTTCACCACGGTGGTGATAAATGTGATTAAAAAGGAATCCGCGGGCAACAATTCCTCTTGGCATAGGACCAAGAATTATCTTTTCACCTGCTTTCATTGTCCAGTTATCCTGCAACTTTTCTTCTGTAAGTGATTTTAATGCCGTTCTGGCCTGTTCTACATTATTTTCAAAAAGCGACAGGGTAGCTTTAATATCATCAGGGCGTCCCCGCTCAAGATGATCGGCGGCGAGATCGTATACATCTTTGGTAAGCGTGCCTGCATACCAGTAGTAAATGGTGGCAATGTGCTGGGCCAGTTCTCCCATGGTCCAGGAAGTATCGGCAGGTTTATACAGAAGGTCTTTTTCCGGAACTGCCTGTAATAATTTACGCGTGTTGTTTACTTCATGCTCAAATTCTGCTGAAAGGTATTGTAGTATCATAGCATAGTATTTGAAATAAAGATAAGGATAGCGCGGGATTTAAATTGGATTTGGAGAGAAAGAAATTATTCCGTTTTGCCCGGCTTCTGCTCAAATAAATCACTTTTCTCACCGATGGCTGTTCTGAGACAATTCATAGTTTCCCCGTGGAAGTCCGTACCCGCCGCATGGGTGCAGGACGGTACGAAATACTGTAAAACAAGCCACAGATAACTTGTGTATCTGTGGCTTGAAATGCTAAGTGGAGCAGCTATGATTTTAAAAACCATACATCCCACCCGAAACGGAAATTTGCTCTCCTGTGATCCAGGCTGCATCATCGGAAGCGAGGAATACAGCGGCTTTCGCAATATCTTCGGGCTGACCTCTACGACCAAGCGGTGTATTGGCAATAAACATTTTTTCATACTCGCTGCCGGTAGTGACGCCAGCATTAATTGCTCCTTCTGTTTCTGTAGCGCCGGGCAAAATGGAATTGACGCGAATGTTTTTTGCACCCAGTTCCTTCGACAAAGAAATTGTGATGGCGTCTAATGCCGCTTTAGTTGCAGAATATAACGAAGCTGCCGGAAGCGGCATTTTGCTTGCGCCCGAACTAATATTAATGATATTGCCACCCTTATCGCCAAACAATTTCAAAGATGCCTGGGTCGCAAGTATAGCTCCCAAAACATTGACGTTGAAATGCTGATGAAAACTTGCTGCTGATACCTGTTCAATAGGTGTGTATCCCTGAAAGGCTGCATTGTTTACCAAAATATCCAATGTGCCGAAAGCCTTCTTTGTTTCTTCAAACAGCCTGGTTATATCGGCTTCTTTTGATACATCGCCCTGCACCGAAATAGCTGTGCCTCCATTGCCGGTTATTGCTTTCACCACTTTATCCGCTTCTTCTTTGCTTGAAGCATAGTTTACAACAACCTTTGCACCTTCCTCAGCAAAGTATTTTGCAATAGATGCACCTATTCCTTTTGATGCACCTGTTATTATTGCTACTTTATTTTTTAATTTACTCATTTGAACATTTGTTTATTGCTGCTTTAATGCAGCAGCTGATAAGTTTATTTCACAGAGAAGGCATTAGTCATACCGCCATCCGCTAAAATATCGGCGCCTACGATGAATGATGAATCGTCGGAAGCTAAGAATACAGCCGTTTTCCCGATCTCAGCCGGAGTGCCTTGCCTGCCAAGCGGCGTAAGATCTATATAGGTTTGCTTCACCTGGTCCACTACCTCTTCCGGTACCATCTTTCCAAAAACCGGGGTATCAATTGAGCCAGGAGAAATTGTATTTACCCTTATTCTCCTTGACAATAAATCGAGCGATAAGCCTCTGGCTAATGAG
>NZ_DATMTE010001113.1:0-4056 GCF_035564935.1 Chitinophaga sp.
GATGTTACCCAGGAAGATATTGACCGGATCAAGGATCCGGAGAACTGGATATTACAGCACAAAGTAAAATATGCGCCTGCCATAGAAACGCCTACCGGGCCTGCCATCTGCGAAATACGCATGATCTACATCTGGCTGGATGGCGCTGCAAGGCCAATGCTGGTGCATAACCTGGCCCGGATCAGCAAGGGCAGAATGATAGGCGTAGGATTCAACAGCCAGGATACCTGGGTAGGCGGCAGCTGCTGCTTTTTTGAATCCGGCAACACAAAATAAAAAGAGGAAAGCAGCACTGCTTTCCTCTTAATAGAATTATTCAAATTCTTCAATCAGCGGGCCGGTAGTGTACTCACTCTTTTTTCCCACGCCAATTGCCAGTTCCTGGTTTTCGCTGTTTTTAACGATCAGGAAAGGCTGACCATATTTCTGTTTACCGGAAAAAATCACCGCAATATCTGTACAGGAATACACATCCTCATTGCTCAGTGTTATTTCCTTGTTGTTGTCCAGGATATTTTCCGTTTTTTTATTTTCTTTCCGGAGATGTAATTTTCTTCCTACATACTGTTGTTTCAGCCATTCGTAGTTGCCGTTGATAATCACCGGTGTGTTCGGAAGATTGTCTTCAGGCACCTGGTAAAGCAACAGTTTCCGGTCTTCATCACGCAACGTGAAAATAAGCGTGGGCGTACCTTCCAGGTTTTTCCGGTCGTAGTCTACAATGCGGAATGTTTTATTCTCTATTGCTTTATAGGGCGTATAAAAATGTCCTCCTTTGAGCACACTTTTATAGGGCACCTCTACTACGGCTTTCATCTTGAGATTATCCAGCAGGGTATCTTCTTTATTTCGCACGGCGCGCCGTGGATTAAGTTTCAGGAAAGTGATCTCCTGTCCTACCAGCGTTAGCTGGGCTATATCCGGTGTAAGATGCTGAAAGGCAATGCTGCTGTCGTAAGGAACTAAAACCGGCTTCTTCTGCGTATCCCTGTATTTGATCTGGGCGGTAGCGCCAAAGGAAACCGCCATTCCCAAACACAAGGCTAAATGTTTCAATTTCATATCACTAAAATATTGGCAAAGATATATTGTTTCGTTGCTGCACCTGACACAGCAATTTGTTAAAAAACATAACGGAGAGTTTGCAAATACATTGCGTAGTGCACTTTTATCTTTGGTATAAATATTTACTTTTATGTAAATATGTCAACTTAATACCTGTCCTTATGTTTAGTAACCTGGCCATAGATGTGGCGCTTGGCCTTATTTTCATTTACCTGTTATACAGTTTACTGGCCTCTGTAGTACAGGAACTGTTTGCCAGGATCTTTAATTCCAGGGCGCGGCTGTTAACCAAAGGTTTACGCCGGATGCTGGAGGAAGATGATCATAGTGCGGATCTCGGCTGGTTTGGAAAGTTTACTTTCTTCAATTGGTTTTACGAACTGGGGTGGAGCGTGGTTTACTTTTTCGAACCTTTCCGGAAAAATCCTTTCCTTAAAAAGTTCTATAACTCCCCTTCTATCCGCAGCCTGGGTAAAAACAGTGCCACATCGCGCCCGGCCTATATCAGCCCGCAGATCTTTTCCCAAACAATGGTGCACCTGTTGCGTGGCAGCGTACCGGAACATAAAGGAAACGACGTACAGGCCATGAAAGCGGCGCTGACACATAATTACCTGCACCTGGCGCCGGATACGCGGGAGCATCTGCAGCAACTGTTTGAAGATGCGGAGCACAATATAGCAGCCTTCCGCGCAAATATGGAAGGCTGGTTCAACGAAACCATGACCCGCACCAGCGGCTGGTATAAGAAACAAACGCAGGCCTGGTTGCTGTGTATCGGTATTACCATTGCGGCCTTGTTTAACGTGGATTCCATCGCCATAGCGCGGATCATGATGAAAGACAAAAACGTAAGATCCCAGCTGGTGCAGCTCGCCGCCAGCCGCGCGCCGGATTATTCGGCTATTACGGATACGCTTATACGTAAAAACGTGCTGCAGAAAGACAGCGCCTTTTTCCGGGGCGATACCTCCATCCGTATATTCGTAACCGATACCTCGCTGATTGGCATATACGCCATGCTCCGCAGCGATGCCGGCGATGCGGCGAATGTACTGGGCATCGGCCGGCCCTGCATCACTGATACCACCAGCGGGCATCTTACCGTACGATGCGGTTATACACATCCTTTCCAGCAAAATGGCTGGCTCATTTTTGCCGGTTGGTGCATCACCGCGCTCGCCATATCGCTGGGCGCTCCCTTCTGGTTCGACCTGCTGGGCAGGGTCGTAAAATTCAGGACTACCGCCCCGGCAGATAATACTGCCGCCACACACTAAAGAAGATGTTGTAGCTTTGTGCATCTCCTCATCTCTCTAAAAAATAACTATGAAACGCACCAATTATTCCTCCGGCGCGCTCTGGGAAGGGAAAGTAGGCTACTCCCGTGCGGTAAGGGTAGGCAATATCATTGAAGTATCCGGCACCGTAGCATCCGATAACGATAAGGTAGTAGCCGAAGGTGACGCCTATGAACAAACAAAATTTGCCCTGGCAAAAATAGAATCAGCGCTGATCAATGCAGGCGCCACATTACATGATGTGGTACGCACCCGTATGTTTGTAACAGATATCTCCAGGTGGGAAGAATATGGAAGGGCGCACGGGGAATTTTTCAGGAGTATAAAACCGGCTACTACCATGGTGGAGGTAAGCAAGCTGATTGATCCCCGGTATCTTGTGGAAATAGAAGCCACCGCTATTATAGAGCAGAAAGCCTGACGGGGAAGGACTTCTGCGCCAGGTAACCAGGGCGCAGAAATCGTGATAATATTATTTATACAGCTCTGTCCATTTCAGCATACCTCCAACCAGGTTCCTGGTGTTGGTAAAACCCATGGAATCGAGCAACATACAAGCCTGCCCGCTGCGGTTACCGCTACGGCAATACACGATGATTTCCTTGTCTTTCCAGTCTTCAATTTCATCAACCTGCATCTGCTGTACAAAGCCCAAAGGAATATGTGTACCGCCAATGTTGAACTCTGCGCGTTCATGAGGCTCTCTTACGTCTAATATGTAAAGTTCTTCACCGTTGTCTATACGTTGTTTCAGTTCTTCTGCCGTAATGTTTTGCATGTTATTAAGTATTTAGAATCAAATTACATCATTTTCAACTATTCCTGTTCAACAGGTTTCACAGTAGCAGTACTATCGGTTACCGGTTTGGTGGCAGATAACCAGAAGTCCACGCTTTCACCGGCCCTTACCATATTAAAGTCGCCGATCTCGTTTTTACGGGTAGGTACCTGCTTAATGATATAGGCGTTTGCCGTATCTGTTACACCGGGGTCAATGATCACTGTACCCTGGTTGAGGTTACTGGCGCTGAGCATTTCACGGGCTTCTGCAAAGGTGAGGCCCACAAAATTAGGCACCGGGTTTTCCACACTGCCGGTTCCGCTGCTCAGGATCAGGGTAATATTGCTGCCTTCTGCTACTTCCGTACCCGGCTTCACTTTCCTGCCGTTCAGCAGTTGCTGTAATACGGTGTTGGTGGCAAAATCCGGTTTGTAAATAGTATCGCCCACATTGAGCCGCATGCTTTTCAGCATCATTTCGGCGCTGCGGAAGGTAAGTCCCTCGAGGTCCGGCATTTTCACCATAGGCGCCACAGTTTTATTTACGGTCAGGTAAATAGTTCTGCCTACTTTTACCTGTGCTCCTTTGTCAGGCGTTTGCGCATACACGGCCAGGGGCGGAATGGAGTCAATATAAATAGAATCCCTTACATCGGCTTCAAAGCCGGCTTTCTCCAGCAATTCAATAGCTTCCTTTACATTTTTCCCATGTACATCCGGCACGGTTTGCTGTTGTCCATGTTTGGTGATGAAACCCAGCATAGAGAAAAACAACAGGGCCAGAACAAAAAACATTACAATAACCGCCAACAGATTAAATAAAAAAGAGCGTTTGGTAATAAAGTCGAACACGATAGTTATATTAAGTGTGATAATCTTTATTTCCCGCTTTCTTCCAAAAGCAGGCCAT
>NZ_DATMTE010001114.1:0-2556 GCF_035564935.1 Chitinophaga sp.
ATTGGGTAATGAAAACGAATGTTGACTTAGTGAACCTAATTGCTATACAGGAGCTTTCGGATGTAAACCTGCCGGCTCTGACCGATTACTTGAATATAGGCAAGTCTACTGATTTACTCGGCAAGCGTATTTCTATAAATGCCCTTGCAGCGCTAATATCTTCAGCACTAGGCAGCGGCTCGTTAATCCCTGAACGGCGATATAAGGCAGCTGGTGAAACTCCAGAATCTGTACCAGCTGGAGCCAGCATCATTGTAAACGGTGATGGCCAGGGGGAAATAGATGATCCATTTTTGGACGGGAAAGTATATGATGTTCACCGCAATGGAATGCTCATCGCTAAAGGTGTTCTTTGGGATAATACAGTGGTTGGGGGAGGCATTGTTCTACTTCAACCAGGCGATATTTTCTCAGGAGACGAAGAGATTATAGTTACATTTCAGCCTCAATTCTCATCCTATATACCGTCTCCAGATGCAATAGCAAGATTTACAAATGGAGAGCAGGTAATAACCGCTAGTTCGACTATAACGGCCGGGATGTTCAGGAAATTAATTGTTTTACAGGGATCTTCCTCAGTTCTTACAGTCGGGCTTCCTGCTGCGTCGGCATATCCACAAAATGTAATATTGGCCATTACATCAAATGGCGGCCTTCACAAACAGGCGACACTGGCCTGTAATGGGACCGATACCTTATTATTCAATAATACTACCTGGTCAAACTTCTATATCGGGCAGAACGACCAAATATTACTCATTCCGACTGCCGCAGGCACCGGATGGCGGGTGATTTATTGGACAGGTAGCGAAAGGTTCAATAGGATAGGAACCGTTGATTTCGGATATCTAAAAGGGCCAAATCAATTTGTAGCGACTACAGATACCCCAGTATTGCGCGCAGAATATCCCGGAGCCTGGGCGTGGGTAGAAAGACTAGCTGTTGCTCAGCCTGCCGCTGTTGTAAACAATGCTGCGTGGTTATTAAATAAAGGGCTTTTTGGGACAGGGGATGGTAGTACTACGTTCAATTTCCCCAACCTTTCAGGAAGGTTTATGAGATATGCAGATCCTGATGGAATATTGGATCAAACACGTTCTAATGCGGGGACTTCAAATTTACCTGGATCCTTAGAAGGGGACATGATCCCTGATCACGGACATAACTATACAGAACCAAAATTAAAAGCAAATAGCGATAGTGGCGGTTCTCCTGATGCAGTAGATGTACAAGTGGGTACAACTGTAAATGTTACTGGGATTTCCACTGATAGGGTTGGATATGAAACGAGGCCATTTAACACACTTGGCCTGCCATTAATTAATTATTAACATGAAACTTTTATCATTCATAGTATTGATGTTTTTGACACTATCAACATCAGCACAGATATATCAGAATACAGGTATTAGTACGGAGTACGGCCGGAAATTTAAGCGAATAAAAGTAGATAGTACATTTACCTTGCCGCAGGATACTAGTTTACGAAGCAGCTTGACAGATGCCGGCGCTATTACCTATCAAATTAGCGATGAATCCATTTACGTATGGAACGGCAATAAATGGAATAGAATTGCTTCCGGCACCCAGCTCGCTCTCGACTCTGCCTATATGCGTAATGATACCATGTTCTTTCCCATCACCACCGGTGGGGAGCTGTCAGTAAAGGTTACCAGTCTCCCGCAGGCGAATGTGAACGGGTTGACTGATAGTCTATTCCGCAGGCCGGATAGCACACAGGTTATTTTGAATCAAACAAAATACGCTCAGCCAGCAAGTTTTTGGATCGCCAAATTTGGTCGCATAGATAGCTCATTGGTAGTAAGGCGCAATGTAACGGGCCAGGTATTACCTATTGTAGACGTGCAAAATAGCGGGGCGTTTGGCGGTGGTATACAACTGGGGAATGGGACCAGTTCAGTAAGTTCATTTTTACCCTCTATAAAGGGGCTTGTACAAAGAGATACTACACAGTCCGAAGAGTTTAGAAGTACTATTATATCTTCAAATTATTATTCGGCGGATACTGCTGGGAAGTCTTTTTCACTGCGGAATACGCTACCCGCATCTGGCGGCCTGTTGATCGGATCTACAAATCAAACCTCTCCAACCCTTACAGTTGCACTTCACGATAATATTTTTGGCGTTTTCACAACTGTGAAAAATGTGGATACAGACAGCGCCACAAGAACCATGCGGCAGACCTATTCACTAAGGTTGGGCGGAGATCATAATATGCAGATGAAGGGAAGATTAGCTGTTGGATATCCGTTTGTTGATACCCTCGGGAAGCAGGACCAACTAATTACGTACCTGCAGAAGTTCCCTTCTGGTGTTGCTGGAATGTTCAACGGCAAAGTAGTAGCTAAAGATGCTACGGTAGATAGCAACCTAGTGACTTATAGACAAGTTAATAGTGTTTCAGTAATGCAATTCGGAGCTAAAGCGGACGGTATTACCAACGACTCGCTGGCCTTTGCTCAGGCTGTGGCTACAGGAGCGAAAAGGATATATGTGCCGAGAGGGGTATATGCTCTTTCCAAAGTGAAGTTGCGA
>NZ_DATMTE010001115.1:0-12037 GCF_035564935.1 Chitinophaga sp.
GTGTTTTATGTTTGGTAATGATGCAACGAATGCACCGGGCGTTTTACACCGGTATTCCTGTGCAGATGCGGCGGACCTGCGGGGAATAGATGAATTGCAGGAAACATATTTTACAAAACCATTCGGGTTGCTGACCCTTACGCTGGACGAATCACTGCTGGATAATTACCAGATCCGGTTTAAGGCCAGGAGCACTTACTGGTGTTATTACCTGATGAGTGAACAACTGGCTGCACTGCCCCACCCGGTAATACTGAACAGCAGCGGGACTTCCTGTTTCAGCGAACCGCTGCGGGCAGCGCTTCCGGAAAGGAACCAGGTTCCGGTACTGGTATCTAACGATCCCATCCCTCTTTCAGACAGGAATCCTAACATACTAAAACTGGCAGACAGGATACCGGATGATAA
Organism: Chitinophaga sp.; assembly: GCF_035564935.1. GTDB lineage: Bacteria > Bacteroidota > Bacteroidia > Chitinophagales > Chitinophagaceae > Chitinophaga. The sequence goes on from NZ_DATMTE010001115.1 coordinate 409, forward strand.
CAACAAACATAAGGTCATCATCTCCCCACTCCCATCACCGGAAATCGACAAGATATCTGCAGCGGGAAGATCATGGCATACCAATGGTAAAACGTACTCTGAAATATTTTTATACTAAACAAAAAAACACCTAATATGGCATCAACCTTCATGACCCCAGGGGTTTATATTGAGGAGAAAAATGCGTTCCCCAGTTCCATTACCGCTGTGGAAACTGCAGTGCCTGTATTTATAGGCTATACGCAGAAAGCAGAAAGAAATGGTAAATCCCTTGTGCACAAGCCAACCAGGATCACTTCCTTTGCGGAGTACCTGGAGTACTTTGGCAGTGAGTTCAAACCTAAGTTCACACTGGCGGATGCAGATCCCAAGGTGAAGCAGGAAACTTTTAACATCAACGGTAAGCCTACCGTGGTGCAGATCAAGGACAACAACACCGCTTACTTTTACAACAGCATCCGGCTGTTTTTTGGTAACAGCGGTAGTCTTTGTTACATCCTCTCGGTAGGCACCTACGGCGACCAGGCGGATGGCTTTACCATTGCTGCCGACGACTTCATCGGGTCAGACAGCAAGCCGAATGTTTTCACCCTGCTGGAAAAGGAATCGGAACCCACGCTCATTGTAATCCCCGACATCATTGCATTGGGGGCTGATGCCTATACCTCGGTGTATACACAGGTGCTGCAACACTGCGCAAATATGCAAAGCCGCTTCGGCATCTTTGATCTCGTAAAACAAAAACCATCCGATGTACTGGGAGATGTGATAGGCGCCTTCCGGGAACAGATTGGCGTAAACTCGCTCAACTACGGCGCAGCCTATCATCCCTGGGTGAAAACCACTATTGTACAACCGGACGAAGTGGATTTCGAGAACCTGGATGCCAGCGTTGACCTGGAAAAACTGTTGCCTGAACCTGCAGCTGCACAAATCATCACCAAGTTTAAAGGCAATGCCACTCCGGATAGTAATACCAAAAAGAATTATCACCAGTCGCTCAAAGCCGCCAGTCCCACCTATGTGCATATACTGGAGGAAATACGTTCCCAGATGAACGAATTGCCGCCAAGTGGCGCCATGGCGGGCATTTACACGTTGGTTGATAATTCACGCGGCGTATGGAAAGCCCCGGCCAATGTATCGGTAAGCATGGTATCGGCTCCCACCGTTAACATCTCCGGGGAAGAACAACAAAACCTCAACGTAGATATCATGGCGGGAAAATCCATCAACGTGATCAGGCCGTTTGCAGGCATAGGCACGCTGGTATGGGGCGCAAGAACGCTGGATGGTAACAGCCTCGACTGGCGTTACATCAATGTAAGGCGCACGCTGATCATGATCGAGCAATCGGTTAAACTGGCTACGCGCGCCTATGTGTTTGAAGCCAACGACGCTACTACCTGGATCACCGTAAAAAGCATGATCAACAATTTCCTGCAAAACCTCTGGAAACAGGGAGCACTGGCGGGCGCCGCACCGGAACAGGCTTTCGATGTACAGGTAGGTATTGGCACCACCATGACGCCACAGGACATCCTCGATGGTAAAATGCTGATCACCGTGAAAGTAGCGCTTACACGCCCTGCGGAATTTATCGTGATCACCTTCCAGCAGCAAATGCAACAATCATAACCGACACTAAAATTTATTCAATAACTTTTAAAACTTACAATTATGGCAGATGACGGCTCCACCCAATCACAGGCCACCTGGCCTATGGTAAAGTTTTCCTTCAAGGTGATGTGGGACGGCAAAGAGATCATATTCCAGGAAGTAACAGGACTCACTTCTGAAACACAGGTAATAGAATACCGTGGCGGCAGTAATCCTGTATACTCCGTGGTAAAAATGCCCGGTATCGCAAAGTTCAATAACATCACCCTGAAGAAAGGTATCTTCAAAGGAGATACCACCCTGTGGGATAATTACGATCTCATTAAAATGAACACCATCAAGCGTTCTACTATTGTTATCAGTTTGCTCGACGAAACCGGGCAAACCGCCATGAACTGGACGCTCACCAATGCTTTCCCCTGTAAAATGACCGTTACCGATATGAAATCCGACGCCAATGAAGTAGCGGTGGAAACAATGGAAGTAGCGCACGAAGGATTGCATTTAACTAAATAAAAACGGACAACGGGTAGCGGAGTTGGTTGCAGGAACCGGCTTCGTTATCCGTTACTCCGCTTATTCATGCCCTCAAATAAATTGTCATGCCAATTCCGCCACCACCGCCATCATCAGCACAAACGCCCTTTTATCCGCCCGTAGGATTTTATTTCAGGGTAAATGTACCGGGCATTACCGGCAGTAATGAAGGCAGCTTCCAGGAAGTAAGCGGGCTTACCGCTACTATTACGCCGCTGGAAGCAAAGGAAGGAGGAGAAAACAGGTTTATTCACCGGCTTCCGCAGCCACCAAAATACGGGAACCTGGTACTTAAAAGAGGGATGCTCACCGGCTCACAGCTGATCACCTGGGCACAGAATGCCATCAACCTCTTTACCTTTTCGCCCGTACCGGTAACAGTGAGCCTGATGAACGCCAACCGGGGACTGGTAGCTTCCTGGCAGTTTTTAAATGCGTATCCCGTAGCATATAAAGTGTCTGAATTTAAAGCGCAGGAAAATTCTATTGCGCTGGAAACGCTGGAACTATGCTATGATTATTTTCAACAAATCAGTTAATTATGCCTTTGGAAATAAGAGAACTGGTGATCAAGGTCACCATAGAAGAACATCCCCCGCAACAAGCCGCGCATACCGGCATCAAAGACCTTCAGGCCCTGAAAGATAAAATAGTAAGGGAATGTATGGATAAATTAATCAACAGCATAGAGAACTCACCCGCAAGATGAATAAGACTACAGGAGGACCCACAAAATTATTACTGGCAGGTTATGCCGATCCGGAAACCACCCAACTGATCGATAGCGTATCAGCGGTGATCAACCCGGATAGCTATACGCTGAATTATACCATCAATTACAAGAACACGGATGAACAGGGCGCTGTTGCGCCTACGCAGATCTTCAGCAGCATGGAGTCGGGAAATTTTGACCTGGAGCTGCTGGTAGACGGAACCGGTGTAGTGCCCATTCCCGGCGGACTTACCGTAGATACCTATATTGAAAAAGTGATGAACATTGCTTACAATTACCAGGGAGAAGACCACCGGCCCAACTACCTGCGGATCACCTGGGGTAACACTACTTTCACAGGCGTATGCAAAACCATCAACATTAAATACAGCCTGTTCAGTACTACCGGCACTGCCTTACGCGCAGTGATAAAGCTCAACGTGATTGAGTCGGTAGCCTTTGCAACGAAAATAAAAGAATCCGGCGTAGCATCGCCGGATCTTACACATATACGCACCGTACTGGCCGGCGATACCCTGCCATTAATGACCTACCGCATTTACGGGGAACCGGGATACTACATGGAAGTGGCCAGGGTGAATGGTTTGAACAGTATTCATGATATCAAACCGGGCGACGGACTTTACTTCCCCCCGCTAAAGAAATAAGCGCTCATGGCAACAGTTGTACCTATCAATATAGCAGATCCTACCCTGCATTATACCATCACGGCAAACGGCACCGCCGTGCAGTATACGTACCCTGTTATATCCGTAACCGTACATCATGAACTGAACCGGATCTCGTATGCGGAAATCATGCTTTCTGACGGCACTACCGCCAAAGCATCTACGGGAGTGATAGGCGATTTCCCGGCAAGCGACAGCGAGAGTTTTTTACCGGGCAATACCGTTACTATCACTGCCGGGTATGGCAACGGCGGTGAAGAACCGATCTTTACCGGCATAGTGGTAAAGCAAACCATACAGGCCACCGACCAGGGGTTTCACCTGATCGTTACCTGTAAACACAGCGCAGTGAAGATGACCATTACGAAAAAAGACGCCGTGTTTATGAACCAGGTAGATAGTGCGATTATGTCTACCGCCATCAGCAATAATGGTTTGAGCGGGGATGTAACAAGCACCAGCGCCATCAATGAACTGGTGTTCCAGAAGTTCAGCACCGACTGGGATTTCCTGTTATCGCGTGCGGAGTTTAACGGCTATGTAGTATCATTGGTAGAAGATAAAATAGTGGCGGCGCCACCGGTAGTAAGCGGAGAGCCCGTAGTATCTGTAGCTTTCGGCGAATCACTGATCAGCTTCAATGCTTCTGTGAACGCCGAGAAACAGGTGCCTTCCCTTTCCGCCGCCGCCTGGGACCCGCAAACACTGGCCATGATCACGGCGAATGCCGAGGAGCCGGGGCTGAATGCACAAGGCAATATTACTGCCAGCACACTGGCTGCTGCACTGAGTCAAACGCCGCTGCAACTGGTATCCAACTCCCCCCTGGCACAGGAGAGCCTGCAGGCCTGGGCCAACAGCACCTTATTACGCATGCGGCTGGAATCCATCAGCGGGCAGGTATCCTTCATGGGCAATGCCACCGTATGGCCCAATACGCTGATCGCCTTATCCGGCGTAGGTACCCGCTTTAACGGGAATGCCTATGTGTGGGCGGTAACACATACACTTAAAGAAGGCGTTTGGAATACCAATGCCAAGTTTGGCCTGAACAGTAAACCTATTTACGAAAGGGAAAATTTTTCTTACTCACCGGCCAACGGGCAGCTGCCGGCTATACAAGGGCTTCAGCTGGGCACCGTTGTTGCCATTTCAGAAGACCCCGCTGCGGAATACCGCGTGCAGGTGATGCTGGCCAGTACGGCTACGGGGCAGCAAGGCACCTGGGCGAGGCTGTCGACCTTCTACGCCACCGCCACCGCCGGCGCTATATTTTTTCCTGAAGTGGGCGATGAAGTAGTAGTAGCATTTGTAGAAAACGATCCGCGCTACCCGGTGATCATCGGTTCCTTATATGGTAAGGCAAAAACACCGCCGGTAACGCCGGCAGATAATAACAATTACATCAAGGCCCTGTATACCAAGAGCCAGCTGCAGATCAGTTTTGATGATGAGAACAAGATCATCACCGTTGTTACACCGGGAGGCAACAGTATCACGTTGAACGATACTTCGCAGGAAATAGTGGTACAGGACCAGAGCAGCAACAGCATTACCATGGCGCCGGCGGGCATTACCATCAAGAGTGCAAGCGACCTTACCCTGGAAGCCACCGGGCAGCTCAAACTAAGCGGGCTATCCATTAATGCGGCGGCCACCGCTGCTTTGGAAATGAGTGGAGCAACTCTTTCATTATCCGCCGACACTACGCTCAGCGCTACCGGCAATGCTTCCGCCACCCTTTCCTCTTCTGCATCCACAGTGATACAGGGAGCCGTGGTAATGATTAATTAAACCATAAAAAAACAACACATGGGACAACCCGCCGCAAGGATCACAGATATGCATGTATGCCCGCTTGTAACGCCGGCGCTTCCACCTGTTCCGCATGTAGGCGGCCCTATTGTAGGACCCGGCATGCCCACCGTGCTCATTGGCGGTCTACCCGCTTCTGTTGTGGGCGACCTTTGCACATGTGTAGGGCCGCCGGATTCCACTATCATGGGCTCGTTCACGGTACTGATAGGCGGCAGGCCCGCAGTACGCATGGGCGACAGCACCGCGCATGGCGGTGTGGTGGTATTGGGATGTCCCACTGTATTAATAGGAGGTTAACGATGGCAAAAGAAATCAAATCATTTTTAGGAACCGGCTGGAGCTTCCCTCCTTCCTTCGATAAACCCAATGCGTCTGTGCTGATGGTATCCGATGTAGCGGATATTGAAGAAAGTATCCGCATCATTCTCAGCACCATTCCGGGGGAACGTATTATGCTGCCGGATTTCGGCTGTAATATCAGGAAGATGGTGTTTGAAGTGGTAGACTCCCGCTTCGCCGCAGAACTGAATCATATCATTTATCATGCGCTGCTGGAGTATGAACCGCGGATCAAACTGGTTGATTGCCAGATTGCAGACCAGACCATGGAAAGCGGCGTGGTGTATGTACAGATCAACTATACCGTGATTGCCACCAATACGCGGCATAACATGGTGTATCCGTTCTATTTCCTGGAAGGTACCAATATCAGCATACGATGAACAACTACTTTGAAAATATACAGGATGGTGTAAGCCAGTTGGAAAGACAACTGGATGCGTTGCAGCCTGCGTATGTAAAAGTAGACAACCGGAGCACCTTTGACCTGCTGGCGCAGCTAACAGCGCTCTCCAGCCAGTTCAACTATTATAATTTCCAGGATCAGCCGGATGGCGACTGGCAGGAGTTTTTTCATGCGGACCTGGTGATCATGCTCATCATCTGCTCTAACCTGCAATTCACCGCCTATGAAGAAAAGTATCTTTCCATCCGCGAGGCAATGGGGAAAGCCGGTAATGAAGCCAGCCTGTTTAAACATACTGCCGGCTTCTTTGTGCTCCTTTATGATATTGCCATTGAACTGATGGATGTACTGCAGAAGCTTTCGCTGGCAGATAAACAGCGGGTGATCCAACATTATGTGGAACAGGTGGTCCAGTCGGTAGAGGAAGAAACAGCCAGGCTATACCGGTATGAAATACAGGTGAAACAACTGTTCCCCTATGAAGCGGCAAGGCATCATACCCTGCGTGGCGCCGCCACCACCACCCGGTTACAGCAACTATTCCCCGGCATTCCCCAACATACTGCAGACGGCGACGATACCTTCAGCGGGTTCTTTTCGCTGAATGAAATTTATGATACCCTGCGCACAAAGTTTTACCAGACTTCCAGCTCCGCTTCCTTTTACCTGAAGAACCAGCTCCGCGAACGGAAACATACGCCGCATATGGGGCTGCTAATGGCCTTTACGGAGCTTTACAAACACCTGCAGGACCAGATCAATGAAATACCCAAAAGACATCTCGATTATTACTACCGTACCATACTGGGCATGGAACCCCTGCATGCAGTACCGGATAAAGTACATATCCTGGTAATGCCGGCTCCGCAGATCAGCCACCTTGCACTGGACAAGGGAGAGATATTGCTTGCTCCCAGTTCCGCTAAAAAAGAACCGCTGAAATACCAGCTGGTGGAACATTTCAAAGCACATGCCACCACCATTACCGCCATACATACCCTGTATGTAAGTAATTATTTACAGATTGCCGCGAAGTCGCTTCAAACCAGCAATATCTGCGAAGCAGCCATCTATCATGCCGTTCACCCGGTAATACCTGCGCCGGCCTTTGCCAAATTAACCATGCCTCCTGTTACCTGGCCCCTGCTGGGAGAAGACCAGCACGATCTTTCCCAATCGGTGCGTACTATGGAAGACGCCTCCCTGGGGTTCATGATCGGATCGCCCACGCTGTACCTTACAGAAGGCACACGCTCCGTACAGGTGCGGTTACATTTCAACGCGGCCAGCTACGCCGGCTTAATGAAATACCTGCAAAACTTTTCCGCCGTTACCGGCAGGAGCGCCGCTATCACCAACAGTGAACTGATGTCCGGTGCATTCGTTCTCTACTACACTTCGCCTGCAGGATGGGAACAGATCAGTCATTACAACGTTCGCTGTACCGCTGCAGAACAGGCCGACAATGCCATTGTGATCAACTTCCTGCTGCGCAGTAACGAAGCCGCATGCTGTGTGTTTGACCCCGAAATACATAGTGGCAACATTTCATCCGCGCTCCCGTTACTGAAAGTATTACTGAATAATAACAGCTTCCATCATCCTTATTCTTTCCTTCGTCACCTCGTGCTGGAAAGGGTAACGGTAACGGCTAAGGTAACCGGCTTTCGTTCGGTAAAACTGGATAATAATATCGGGGAAGTAAACGCACTTCACTCCTTCCGGATGTTTGGCCCTATGCCCGCCATAGGCTCGTTTCTCGATATTTGCAATACCAATGTGTTTAATAAGTATACGAAAGACTTCAGTATTAAACTGGAATGGCTGGATCTTCCTAAAAATATAAACGGCTTCGACAGCTACTATGCCGCCTATCCCGGCGATATGACCAACAACGCTTACAAGGTAGGCATCAGCAGTATCAACAACAGCGTGTTTTTGCCCGAACGCGGCAACCAGGAACTATTCCAGCTGTTTCATACCTACCGTAACAAAGAAGGCGACCTGTATCTTGCAGATACGTCTGTGATCAGCAACGCGGACTTCAATAAGATCAGTTTTACCAACGGGATGAAGATGAGTAAAGAAGCCAAACACAGCACCACCAGTTACAAGCAGGGTGCGGTGCGACTGGAACTGGCGGCGCCGTCTGAAGCATTCGGGCACCAGTTATATACACTCATCTTCCCGGAAATTATTTTATATAACGCCAAACATCCCTCCCGGAAAAAACCGCAACCCAACCTTCCTTATGCACCCATGATAAAATCCATTGCCATTGGTTATACACTGGAGCATTCCGAATCGCTGAAGCCCGTAAAATCATTCGTGCCGGGAGAAACCATGGAAGTGCATCATGTTGGCGTGTTCGGGAATGAATCTATTTACCCGGGTAATGGCGCCAGCGATTTTTCACTCCTGCCTGTGTTTAACGAAGCAGGACATTTATACATTGGTTTCAGCCTGCTGAAACCCGGAGAAGAACTATCGCTGCTGTTCCAGCTGGAAGATAAATATTTTACCGATACCACTGCCGATCCCCCGCCGTTGCATTGGCACTACCTCGCGGATAACAAATGGTATCCCTTTGATGGCATGTGCCTGTTATCGGATAATACCAACAGTCTTTCAAGGAGCGGCATTGTAAAGATCCGGATACCGGCGGGCATCAATACCAACAACAGCATTCTCCAGCCAGGCGCCTGGTGGATCAGGATCTCCACTCCCTCGCATGAATCTATCACACCCCGTGTGACCGGTATTTTTCCCAATGCCGTAACAGCAGAACGGGTACTGCAGGGCATTGGCAATTCCCTCGAAACAGTATTATCTATTCCGCCGCTGACCATAAAAAACACGAAGCGGGATATCCGCACCATCCAGGCCATCTGGCAATTGTTTCCTTCATTCGGCGGACGCAAAAGAGAATCGGAAAGTAAATTTTATACGCGCGTAAGCGAAAGGCTGCGACACAAACAACGACCGGTTACCGCGCTGGATATTGCACAGGTATTACTGGAAGCATTCCCTGAAATACTGATCGTAAAATGCATTACCGCCCCACCAGGTTCCAGGGACGAAGATGCCAGTATTGTAGTAGTACCCCGGCAATCGGACAGCGGTTTATTTATTAACCCTGAACCCAAAGTAGACCTGGATACCCTGTGCCGCATCCAGGCTTTTATGCAACAGCATATATCTCCGTTCGTTCGTTTATCTATCCGCAACCCGGTGTATGAAAGTGTGAAAGTAGTATGCAGCATCCTGTTCAGGGATCCATCGGAGCACAACCAGAACAGCCACCTGCAGCAGTTGCAGCTGGATATCCAGAAATATCTTTGCCCCTGGTTGTTCGATCCCTCATCCCATTTAAAGATAGGCAGTACCCTGTATAAATCGGAACTGCTCAATTATATCAACCGGCAGCCTTACGTGGAGTATATCACCGGTTTTTCCCTTGTTCATTTTTATTATACGAAAGATGAAGATACCGGTGTACTGACTGCTTTTTCTACAGACACCGCCCTGGGCGACCTGCAGGAAATTGTACCTTCTTTGCCGCAATCGGTGCTGATCCCGTCGAAGGAACACCTGATCACCTTACTGCGCTCACCGGAATATAAAGCACCGGAGCCATTGGGTATTGATGCGCTGAAGATCAGCAGTGAGCTGATCATTGGCAACGATCATCCTGTTATAACGGTAACGCCCAAACGCCCGGATCATGCTGCCGATGAAGAGATGCTTACCATCTCCCTGCTTCCGCCATGATATTCATTATATCAACTAATCATCTCCTTATATAAATTCCAGACATATGGACATGCAACAAAGTAAAAAAGTATACGGGCGGGATGAGCTCAAACAATATTTCAGAAATGGCGTGATGCCTTCGGAAAATCATTTCGGCTACCTGATAGATTCTACCATCAATAAACAGGAAGACGGTTTTTCGAAAGATGAAGACAACGGCTTGCTGGTGGCTACACTGGGCGAGTCTAAACGGCTGCTCTCCTTTTACCGCGCCACCGATGATCTTGAACCATTTTTCTGTATGGAAAAAGATGAGCAGGATTATCCCGCACTGCGGATGAAACCCGGCACCGGCGAAGACGATCAGACCGGTCCGGGAAAGAGTTTCTTCTTTCATACGAATGGCAACCTGGGTATAGGGAAGAAAAGCGATCCACGGCTTAAAATGGACATCAACGGTTTTGCCGGTATGCAGGGCCGTGTGGGTACCTTTAAAACCGGTACCGTTCCCGCCAATGGTAAATGGCATCCCATCCTTGAATCGCTGGATAACTGCCAGGCTTTTGAGGTGATAGCCAGAACCGGTAAAAAAGGCGCCGGCAGGATGGCGCTGCTCCATGCCACCGCATTGGCGGCATATGGCGGCGCACATAACAGGATCAGCCAGCGTTGCGCTCACTACGGCTTTTTCTGGAACAAGATCAAACTGCGCTGGAAAGGCGGCACGCATAACTATGCCCTGCAACTACGCTCCAACAGTAACTATGGAGAAGGCGTGGAAATTTTTTACAACATTACCAGGCTATGGAGCGATGAGCTGTTTATGCCGGAAGAATACTACTATTAACCTACTGATATGGCTGATACTCCCGTTCAGATCAACAGAGACAAACCCATTGCTGCTGCAATGGACTATGATCTTTTAATGAAGGAAGCAATTGCCCGTGTGCAGGAACTATCCGGCACCGAATGGACCGATTACAACCTGCACGATCCCGGTGTAACCATCCTGCAGCAACTGTGCTATGCCATTACGGATCCGGCCTACCGTACCGCCTTCCCTATAGATGAAATACTGGCAGATAAAAAAGGTAACATTGATCCCCTGCCCCATTCTTTTTTCCGGCGCGCAGATATGCTTACCTCTGGCCCCGTTACAATAAATGACTACCGGAAACTGGTACTGGACGAAATAGAAAATATTGAGAACATCTGGATAGAACCCGTACAAACCAACCATCCGTCCGGGTGTACCAAAGGCGTATACCGGGTATTTGTACAGGTAGAAGATGACATTGCACAGAATATGACCGGCAATGCAGACCTTATACAAAAGCTGGCTGCACAAACAGATCATTTTTTGCAGTCGTACCGCAATATCGGGGAAGATTTTGAACCTACGGTAATACTGCAACCCCAGGAGATCTTTATCAAAGCTGAAATTATTGTAGACAGCAGGCATGAGCCGCACCAGATCCTCGCCCTGATGTGCAATGCCTTTGAAATGACATTGCATCCCCCGGTAAGATTTGTATCTGCCGCAGAAATGTATATCAACGGGTATACTGCCGAAGAAATATACGCAGGGCCCTTGCTGAAAAAAGGGTTTGTAGCCAATACCGACCTCCATCCCCGCAAACAAACCGTTGACCCTGCCGACCTGATGAAAAGCGTATCACAGGTACCGGGTGTAGTAAAAGTAAAAGCTATTTACCTGGCGGATGAAAATGGTTCCTTCCAGGCAAAACCCGTACA
>NZ_DATMTE010001116.1:0-1595 GCF_035564935.1 Chitinophaga sp.
ACTCTCACGCAAAGGACGATGTGCCACATTTGACAGCGAAGCGGATGGTATCGCTCTGGGCGAGGGAGTAGCCATATTGGTACTCAAGCGTTACGAAGATGCCATACGTGATGGTGACCGTATCTACTCAGTAATCAAAGGTGTGGGTGGTTCCAGCGATGGTAAAGCGCTGGGACTTACAGCCCCGCGAAAAATCGGTCAGGTACGGGCCTTGGAACGGGCCTATAGCCAAGCGGGTGTCAGCGCAGCATCGGTTGGACTGGTCGAAGCCCATGGTACGGGCACCGTGGTCGGTGATAAAACAGAACTAAGCGCATTGACGAACTTATTCAGCCGCTCAGGGGCACTACCGGCACAAACGCATTTAGGTTCAGTCAAAACCCAGATCGGCCACACCAAATGTGCCGCAGGATTGGCAGGATTGATCAAAGCTTCCCTAGCTGTATTTCATGGTGTAAAACCACCGACACTTCACCTCCAGCGGCCGAATGCCTATTATAACGCACAAACAAGCCCTTTTGCTTTTCATGCCGAAACAGGTTTATGGGGGGAAAAAAGACGCTATGCTGGCATCAGCGCCTTCGGTTTTGGTGGAACGAATTTCCATGCTGTTATCGCCAACCATCCGCAGGAAGACAGCACAGTCGCCCTGCAATCCTGGCCATCAGAACTGTTCGTTTTTCGTGGCGATAACTACGACGAAGCTAAGGGACAATTGGGGCAAGTAAAAGCACTTTTAGATATCAACGATAGCCTTCCGCTAAAAGATATCGCCTACAGCTTAGCCATAGCTTCTGAAAAAGCGATCCAGCTCAGTATTGTTGCCGATACCGCTGAAGACCTGATGATGAAAATCGAACTGGCATTATCTGGCATTGAAAGCAAAGACACCTTTATTGTCAATAAACGCGAAGGTAAAACAGCATTCCTGTTTCCGGGACAGGGCAGTCAGCGCATCAATATGGCTCGTGATCTCTTTGTGGTATTCCCCGAAATGCGGAAACTTATTGCACAATATCCTGAACTGGAAAAAGTGGTCTTTCCTTCAAGTACATTTGATGCCGAAACCTTAAAACAACAAAAAGAAACCATTAAAGATACACGTCTGGCACAACCGCTTTTGGGTATTGTCGATTTAGCTTTAGCGAAATTTCTCCAGTCACTGGGTATCATCCCGGATATGCTGGCAGGACATAGCTACGGCGAGTTACCGGCATTATGTTTCGCAGGTGTATTTGACGAAGATCAACTAGTCGAACTGAGCAGCAAACGTGCCCAATCCATCCTGGATTCGGTAGAAAATGGCGATCCCGGTGCCATGGTTGCTGTTCATGCTGATGCCGAACGGTTGAAGATGCTCCTCGATCGTGTCGAAGGCTGTTATCCTGTGAATTACAATTCACCGACACAATGTGTTGTCGCAGGTAGTACAGCAGCCATCGGAAAACTGCTGGAGCTGTTAAAACAGGAACGTGTCTCTGCCAAAAAACTAGAAGTTGCCTGTGCTTTCCACAGCCCTTTGGTCGCTAGATCGAAGGAGCTTTATGCACATGTATTAAAGGATGTCCCTTTCCGTGAAATGCAAGTGCCCGTAT
>NZ_DATMTE010001117.1:0-7925 GCF_035564935.1 Chitinophaga sp.
AGCGCATACTTATAAAAGTTTCTTGATTTGAGTTTAAAAATACCGGATAAATGTCATTATTTGAATAAAAAAGACGAAAATTGAGCCGAAAAGGGACTAATCTCTCTAATTTTGGGAATTAGTTGCTTGTTCATATGCGAAAATTTTTACTTTTGCAATCCGTATAAATTTTTAACTTAAAATCAGTAACCTATTTATGGCTACCACCGCAGATATCAGAACAGGATTAATCATCAAACTGGATAACAGTTTGTATTCTGTTGTAGAGTTTGGTCAGAATAAAACCGCCCGTGCAGCCGCAAAGGTTTGGGCTAAATTGAAGGGCGTTGACAATAGCCGTTCTATTGAGCACACCTGGAACTCAGGTGATACTATCTTTCCTATCCGTATTGAAAAGAAAGCTTTTCAGTATTTATATAAAGATGATACCGGCTACAATTTCATGGACAATGAAACATTTGAGCAGATTGCTATGCCGGAAACAGCCATCGATGCGCCTCAGTTCCTGAAGGAAGGCCAGGAAGTAAGTGTACAGATCAACACAGAAACTGAGCAGTACATGGCGGTTGAATTACCCGATAAAATTGTGGTGCTGGTAACTTACTCTGAACCCGGAGTAAAAGGCGATACGGCTACCCGTACCCTGAAACCTGCTACCGTTGAAACCGGCGCCACTGTTATGGTTCCGCTGTTCGTAGACGAGGGAGAACTGATCCGTGTGAACACCAAGAACGGTGAGTACATTGAAAGAGTAAAAGCATAAAGCATTTCTGAAATACTGATTTTCGGAGAAAAGGAATTTTGTTTCTGGGGGAGATCTTTCTGAAACAAAGTTCCTGAATGCGTTAAAAAGTATTTGTCATATTCTATATATTTCTAAACCAAAAACTGTCTACATGGACTTTAAACAGATTCAGGAACTGGTAAAAATGATCAACAAATCAAATATCAGTGAACTGAGCATTGAACAGGACAAGTTTAAGATTACAATAAAGCAGAAGGATAATGAAGTTCAGCAGGTAATCACCGTTCCTGCAACCGTGGCGCCCGTACAGGCAGTAGCCGCTGTAGCTCCTGCAGCAGCCCCGGCCACCGCAGCACCTGTAGCTGCCGCACCTGCTGCTCCTGCTAAAGCAGATAACCTGGTAACCATCAAATCTCCCATGATCGGTACCTTCTACCGCAGCGCCGGCCCGGACAAAGCACCATTCATAAATGTTGGTGACGAAGTAGCCCCCGGTAAAGTGGTGTGCATCATCGAAGCAATGAAGTTATTCAACGAAATAGAGAGTGAAGTGAGCGGGAAGATCGTGAAAGTACTGGTAGACGACGCTTCTCCGGTAGAATATGATCAACCTTTATTTTTAGTTGAACCATAATAATAGCCTTTAACCGTTAGCCTTTAGCTTTCAGTCTTACCCATGGTAGTGCGCTGATGGCTAAAGGCTAACCGCTAAAAGCTAACAGCTATTATTAACTTATAAGGAAAACAATGTTCAAAAAAATATTGATTGCTAACCGTGGTGAAATTGCCCTCCGGATTATCCGTACCTGTAAGGAAATGGGTATTAAAACGGTAGCAGTTTATTCAACAGCAGATAAAGACAGTTTGCATGTGAAATTTGCTGATGAAGCAGTATGCATAGGCAAGCCGCAAAGCTCAGAGTCTTATCTGAACATCCCTCACCTGATGGCGGCTGCAGAAATCACCAATGCAGATGCTATCCACCCCGGTTATGGCTTTCTGGCAGAGAATGCCCGGTTTGCCGAAATCTGTGGTGAACACGGTATTAAGTTCATCGGCCCCACACCGGACATGATCCGCAAAATGGGTGATAAGATGACGGCCAAAGAAACCATGATTGCTGCCGGTGTACCGGTTATTCCCGGTTCCGAAGGCCTGCTCCAGAGCGTGGAAGAAGCAAAATCCATCGCCAGAAGCATGGGGCTTCCGGTGATCATCAAAGCCACTGCCGGCGGCGGTGGTAAAGGTATGCGCGTGGTATGGGAAGAAAGCGAGATCGAGAACGCTTACAACATGGCTAAAAATGAAGCCCGTGCCTCCTTCAGTAACGATGGTATTTACATGGAGAAATTCGTGGAAGAACCCCGTCATATTGAAATCCAGGTAGCCGGCGACCAATACGGTAAAGTTTGCCACCTCAGTGAAAGGGACTGCTCTATCCAGCGCCGTCACCAGAAACTGGTGGAAGAATCGCCTTCTCCATTTATGACGCCTGAACTGCGTGAGAAAATGGGAGATGCCGCTATCAGGGCTGCCAGCGCTATCAACTATGAAAGCGTGGGTACTATTGAGTTCCTGGTAGATAAGCACCGTAACTTCTACTTCATGGAAATGAACACCCGTATCCAGGTAGAGCACGGGGTTACAGAAGAAGTGATCAACTTCGACCTGGTAAAAGAACAGATCAAAATTGCTGCTGGTATTCCTATCTCCGGAAAAAATTATACGCCCCAGATGCACGCCATCGAGTGCCGTATCAATGCCGAGGATCCCTACAACGATTTCCGTCCTTCTCCCGGTAAAATCACTACGCTGCATATTCCCGGCGGTCATGGCGTGAGGGTGGATTCTCACATCTATGCCGGTTATGTAATTCCGCCTTACTATGATTCCATGGTAGCAAAGATCATTACCATGGCGCAAACACGTGAAGAAGCGATCAACACGATGGAACGCGCACTGAGCGAGTTTGTAATTGAAGGGGTGAAAACAACGATTCCTTTCCACCAGCAGCTGATGCGTGATGAGAACTTCCGTAAAGGAAACTTTACTACCAAGTTCACAGAAACATTTAAGCTGGTATAACGGTAACGGATATACTATTAAAAAAAAGTCCTCCTGATCTGATCAGGAGGACTTTTTTTATTAACGTCGGTTACCAAAAAACAAAGCCCCGGATGAAAATCCGGGGCTAATCATACACCAAAACAATCTTACGGTTTTATCGCAAGAAAAGCAGCTCTCTGTATTTAGGCAGTGCCCATTTTTTGTCGTCCACCAGGAACTCCAGTTTATCGGAGTGGTAGCGGATAACATCAAAGTACGGCTTAATTTTTTCACAGTAATCAATCGCTTTCTGACGGCTGTCGGACAGCTTATTAGCTACCTTACGGGCCTCGATCATAGCCTGTACGTTTTCACTGATTACGTTAATATGTTCAGCTATTTTGCCGGCAATTTGTTTCTGCGCTTTTACTGATTCGTCGCCCAGGCCAATTCCTTTCAGACCGTTGATATTTACTACGAGATCATTCAGGTAGCTGATAGCAGACGGGAGGATGGTGTTGGTAGCGAGGTCGCCGATAACGCGGGCTTCGATCTGCACTTTCTTCACATAATCTTCCAGCAGTATTTCGTGGCGGGCGTGCAGTTCTTTTTCGTTGTAAACGCCGGTTTCAGCATAGAGTTTGGTTGCTTTTGGTGTAACCATTGCATCCAGTGCCTTAGGAGTGGTTTTTACATTTGGTAAACCTCTTTTTTCGGCTTCTTTTTCCCATTCTTCGCTGTATCCGTCGCCTTCGAACAGTATTTTTTCCGAATCTACAATATATTTCCGAAGAGTTTGCATAATCGCAATCTCTTTTTTCTCGCCTTTTTCGATCAGTGCATCCACTTCAGCTTTGAAGTCAACCAGGGTTTTAGCCATGATGGTATTCAGCACGGTCATTGCAGAAGCACAGTTTGCAGAAGAACCTACCGCGCGGAATTCGAACTTGTTGCCGGTGAAAGCAAAAGGAGAAGTACGGTTACGGTCGGTGTTATCCAGCAACAGTTCAGGGATATGACGGTGCAGATCCAGTTTCAGGATAGCTTCATCCTGTTCGTCGAACTTGTTGTTTACCCGGTTTTTAACTTCCTGCAGTACATCGAACAGGTATTTACCGGTAAACACGGAGATGATAGCGGGAGGTGCTTCGTTGGCGCCCAGACGGAAGTCGTTGCTTGGAGAAGCAATTGCAGCTCTCATCAGGTCGGCGTAGTCATGTACCGCTTTAATGGTGTTCACAAAGAAAGTGAGGAACATCAGGTTGGTTTTCGGTGTTTTACCGGGAGCCAGCAGGTTTACACCGGTATCGGTGGACATGCTCCAGTTATTGTGTTTACCGGAACCGTTGATGCCTGCAAAAGGTTTCTCGTGCAGTAACACTTTCAGTTTGTGACGTTTTGCCACTTTATTCATTACATCCATCAGCAGGGAGTTGTGGTCTACTGCGATGTTTACTTCTTCAAATATAGGAGCGCACTCGAACTGGGAAGGAGCTACCTCGTTGTGACGGGTTCTCAAAGGAATACCCAGTTTGTAGCATTCTACTTCGAAATCGCGCATATAAGCATAAGCACGCTCAGGGATAGCGCCGAAGTAATGGTCTTCCAGTTGCTGTCCTTTGGAAGGAGCATGGCCTACTACAGTACGGCCGGTCATGATCAGATCCGGACGGGCGTTAGCCATAGTTTCATCTACCAGGAAGTATTCCTGTTCCCAACCCAGGGTACCGGTTACTTTGGTAACGTTCTTATCGAAATAGTTACATACATCTACTGCAGCTTTGTCCATAGCAGCCAGTGCTTTCAGCAGCGGCGCCTTATAATCCAGGGATTCGCCGGTGTAGGCAACAAAGATGGTAGGGATGCAGAGTGTTTTACCATAGCTCTGTTCCAGGATGAAAGCAGGAGAGGAAGGATCCCAGGCAGTGTAGCCGCGGGCTTCGAAGGTAGCTCTCAGGCCGCCGTTAGGGAAGCTGGAAGCATCCGGTTCCTGTTGTACCAGGGCGTCGCCATCAAATGTTTCCAGTGCAGTACCATCACCTTTCAAAGTGAAAAATGAGTCATGCTTTTCTGCAGTTGTGCCGGTCAGTGGCTGAAACCAGTGTGTATAGTGTGTTACACCTTTTTTCATTGCCCATGCTTTCATGCCGGAAGCGATCTGCTCGGACATCTTACGTTCCAGCTTGGTGCCATTTTTAACAGAGTTCATCAGGCTTTTATAAGCCTCATCGCTCAGATATTCCCGAACAACTTTACCAGAGAAAACATTGCTGCCAAATACTTCGGTGATTTTACCGTCATGTTCGGTGAGAGTGGAGTCTACGCCAGCTAATCCTTCCAGCGCTTTGAAACGTAACGATGTCATGCTGTAAATTATTTTACACAAAAGAACGCATACATCGCTATAAATGCAAATAAATTGTTCATTTTAATTGAAAAATTACATTTAGCTATTTAAAATGGCCGTTTTTTTGCCATTTCATTAAATATTTAAAGTGTATGGACTTTAAATCTGATGAATTTAAAAATAAATAATATGATAGCGGACTGTAAAAAACAACACTAAAGCCAGCACCGGGTTCTCTTGGCATTTGAAGGAAAATCATTTACTTTTGCGACTTCTTTTAAACATCTCGTTTTTTATACTTAAATACATGCAAACCACCGTAGAAATTGCTGAACAGCTAGGACTTACCGCTGACGAGTTTGAACGAATTAAATCTATTTTAGGCCGTATCCCCAACTTTACAGAGTTAAGTATGTACTCTGTAATGTGGAGTGAGCACTGCTCTTACAAAAACTCAATCGTTTGGCTGAAGTCACTGCCCCGCGAAGGCGACAGGCTCCTGGTTAAAGCAGGAGAAGAAAATGCCGGTCTGGTAGATATAGGTGACGGCTACGCGGTGGTATTTAAAATAGAATCGCATAACCACCCCTCCGCTATTGAGCCCTTCCAGGGCGCCGCTACCGGCGTAGGCGGTATCCATCGCGATATCTTTACAATGGGCGCACGCCCTATCGCTGCGCTGAACTCTCTTCGCTTTGGTAATATTAATGATCAGAAAACACAACATCTGGTTAAAGGCATTGTACATGGTATAGGCCACTACGGTAACTGTTTCGGCGTTCCTACCGTAGGCGGTGAAACTTATTTTGAAGACTGCTACGGTACCAACCCGCTGGTAAATGCGTTCAGCGCAGGTATCGTAAAAGTTGGCCAAACCGTTTCCGCTACTTCCTATGGTGAAGGCAACCCCGTTTTCATTGTGGGTTCCGCTACCGGTAAAGACGGTATCGGCGGCGCTTCCTTCGCATCTGCGAATATTACAGAAGACAGTGTGGAAGATTTGCCTGCCGTTCAGGTAGGAGATCCTTTCCAGGAAAAGAAGCTGCTGGAAGCATGCCTGGAAATCATCAAAACAAACGCCATTGTTGGTATGCAGGATATGGGCGCTGCCGGTATCACCTGCTCTACTGCAGAAATGAGCGCCAAAGGCGAACATGGTATGAACATCTGGCTGGATAAAGTACCTACCCGTCAGAAAGATATGAAAGCATGGGAAATGCTGCTGAGCGAAAGCCAGGAGCGTATGCTGATAGTAGTGAAGAAAGGAGAAGAAAAACCGGTGCTGGATATTTTCGAGAAATGGGACCTGCACTGTGTTCAGATTGGTGAAGTAACGAAAGATAAAAACCTGAAGTTCTATATGAACGGCGAACTGGAAGCAGATGTTCCTGCTGAAAGTATGGTACTGGGCGGCGGCGCTCCGCAATATCACCGCGCTTATACCGAACCTGCTTATTTCGCCAAAGTAAAAGCATTCGATATTCAGAATATTCCTGATACAGAACATCCGCGTTTTGTAGCAGAAAGAATGGTGGCATTGCCAAACATTGCTTCCAAACGCTGGATCTACAACCAGTACGACAGCATGGTAGGTACTGCAAACGCCAGCACCAATGCACCAAGCGATGCTGCCATTGTATTGGTAAAACCAACGAAGAAAGCGCTGGCTATGACCACCGATTGTAACGGCCGTTACGTATTTGCCGATCCTCACAAAGGCGGGCAGATCGCTGTAGCAGAAGCTGCACGTAACATCGTTTGCTCCGGTGGCGAACCGGTAGCTATCACCAACTGCCTGAACTTCGGTAATCCTTACGATCCGGAAGTTTATTACCAGTTTGTACACGCGGTACAGGGAATGGGTGAAGCCTGCCGTAAATTCAATACGCCTGTTACCGGTGGTAACGTAAGCTTCTATAACCAGTCGCCCGAAGGCCCGGTTTACCCAACACCAACCATTGGTATGGTGGGTATCCTGGATACACTGGATCAGCGCATCACGCTCAACTTTAAGGAAGAAGGCGATCTCCTGTACCTGGTAGGCCGCCCCCGTAACGACATTAACAGCTCCGAATACCTGCATAAGATCATCGGTATAGAATACAGCCCTGCGCCGCATTTCAATCTTGATGAGGAACTGCACCTGCAACAGGCTATCACTAAACTGAATAAGGCCAAACTGATCCGTTCCGCACATGATGTAAGCGATGGCGGTTTGTTTGTTACATTGCTGGAAAGCGCTATGCCATCCGGTTTGGGCTTTGAACTGGCACTCAACAACAAGTTCCGTAAAGATGCTTACCTGTTCGGGGAAAGCCAGAGCCGTGTAGTGGTAACCGTTAAACCATCCGATAAAGAGAAGTTCGAGGCCCTGTTACATGGCCTGGTGGATGCTTCAGATAATTCTGTACGCTACGAGAAGCTGGGTGTGGTAACCGGTGAAACCATTAAAGTGAATGGAGAAGACTGGGGCAATGTAAGCACCTGGAAAAAATCATACGATACCGCTATTGAAGAACATCTGAAGAAATAATCTTCCGCTTTTCATCAACATAAAAAATGGTTCGCATAGCAATTATGCGAACCATTTTTTTATGCTGATGATCTTTAAGAAATAAGTGTACACATCCGGGAGATAGTAAAGCGAACATTTCATTGATTTGAATAGTAAACAAACGGGCGGGTGAAAGCCGATAAAACAGGCTTGTTCCGGGTAATTAAGACGATTACAGCCCGTTTGGATCATTCACGGGGCAATGGATGCCGCAACCTGGTAAAAACCCCAAA
>NZ_DATMTE010001118.1:0-2746 GCF_035564935.1 Chitinophaga sp.
GGAGCAGGATTAAACTGATTACACTGATTTCGCTGATTTGATTACTTTGGATTTAAACTGATTTGGGGAGATTTAAGCGGATGTTTTCGCTTATATCTCCCAAAATCATTTTAATCATAAAATCCCAAAAAAATCAAATCAGCGAGATCAGTGTAATCAGTTTAATCCTGAGTCAGACAAAATCCGCACGTCGCCGAAGGCGACAAGCAAAAAATCCCGTTAGCCGGGAAGGCCAACGGGACTTATTAACTCAAACGCGTATAGTGTTGAATTATGCTTTCTTTGCAGCAGGAGCAGCTGCTTTCTTTGCATGTTCGTGCTTAACAGCTTTCTTAGTAGAATCAGCAGTAGCTTTAGCTTCAGTTTTAGCGGCTTTCTTTGCAGTTTTAGCAGCTGGTGCTTGTGCAAAAGATGCAGCAGAAATGCTCATTACTACTACAGCGGCGATCAGGCTTTTTTTCATGATGTTGTCTTTTTAAAAATGATTAGATGAAAGAATGTGTTGTTATTGTTTCTGTAGTAAAAATACATCAGCAAAGAGCCCGTTGGCAGGATGTTTCGGTGAACAGGGTATTACTGTCGTTGAACAGGGGAAAATGTACGGTAATGTATAACGGGGAACTATAATAATATATGAATAGCTTCCTGTACAGCCTGTATACACAGCTGTTTCAGCGTATTGAACTGGCCGGCCACCATACCGGGATGATAGCTGTTTTCCTGCAGTTTTTCCAGCGGTTCCAGCACAGGGTAGAGGTGATCCTGTAAACCGATAAAGGACACTGTAGTTTTGAGATTATGTGCGGTAGCGCGTATGGCGGTGATGTCTTCCGCTACTACTGCCTGCTTCAGCAATGATAATTCTTCCGGCAGCTGCGCAATGAATTGCTCCAGCATCGTTTTTTCGAATTGGGTATTGCCTTTGGACAGGTCGTGAAGATAGTTCAGATTGATCAGGTGGTGAACCCCGTTTTCACCAGGCGGGTGTTGGATAGCAGGCAATTCCCGTGGCGGCAGTTTGCCGATGTACACCTGGATCATTTTATACAGGTCGTCCTCAATGATAGGCTTGGAAATGTATTCATTCATGCCCATTTGCAGGCATTTGTCCCGTTCGCCGGCCATGGCGTGGGCTGTCATGGCTATTACCGGGATCGTGGAATGAAGCTCGTTCCGGATGGCCTGTACAGCCATGTAGCCATCCATTTCAGGCATTTGTATATCCATGAGCACCAGGTCGTAGTGCTGCCGCTCTAACGCCTGTAACACCTCTTTACCGTTGTTCACCAATTTGTATTGCAAATGCCAGTTACCCAGCAGATGACGGAGCAGGTTTTGGTTCATCCGGTTGTCCTCGGCCACCAGCAGCCTTACATCCGGGTGCAGTGGCAACTGGTCGTTTTCTGCAAAATAGTTGGCGCCTTCTTCCTGCAGGGGTTCGCCCAGTGTGTATGGCAACTCCACTTTGAAGGTGGCGCCTTCCCCTGGTTTACTTTCCACGGAAATAAAGCCGTTTTGTAATTCTATCAGCTGTTTTACGATGGTAAGTCCTAAGCCAGTACCGCCGTATTTACGGGTAGTAGCGGCTTCCGCCTGGTTAAAGCGGTCAAAGATGCTGTGTTGCTTGGATGGTTCAATGCCTATACCGGTATCACTAACGGTGAACAGTAAACGAACTTCATTTTCTTCCTGCCAGATCTTTGCCACATGTATTCGTACTTCCCCATCACCGGTAAATTTAATGGCGTTGCTGGTAAGATTCACCAGCACCTGTGTAAGCCGCATTACATCTCCATACAAAATATCCGGTACATCGTCGCCGATAGTAACCGACAACTGCAGCTGCTTTTCCTCCGCCTTTGGCCGGAACATGGTATTGATGGCATGCAGTACGCCGCGTAAACTGAAAGAGGTGGCTTCTATGCGCATCATCCCGGATTCTATTTTGGAGATGTCCAGGATGTCGTTAATGATCTCCAGCAAGCTTTGCCCGGCATTTTCTATGGCGGCTACATATTCTTTGGATTTATCATTCAGCGGCTGCACTTTAAGCAAATTGGTAAACCCGATGACGGCGTTCATCGGCGTACGTATTTCATGGCTCATATTGGCCAGGAACTGTTCTTTTACAGCCGCCAGTTTCTTTTCCTGCTGCTGCGATTCATCCAGCGCTTCTATCAGTTGCTCCTGCCGGTGGATGCGGCTGGTTATGTACAGGAATGCCAGCAGGCTCATTAGGCAGGCAAAGAAAACCAGTACCGTACCCCAGCGCTGTGCTTTCTGCCCGCTGCTGTCAATCAGGTGGGTAGTACGGTTCACTTCCGATTGCCGGGTGGTGTCCAGCTGTCGTAAAATACCGGTGATGGCTTCTCCCAGCCGCTTTCCTTTCTGGTTGTTAATGAGTTTTTCTGCCGCCCACTTACCCTGGCTGTAAAAGGTATCCAGCACCGTCAGGTTGAAATTGTTCTTTTCATCCACCAGGTAGTTGAGCTGGGTGAGGAGCTTTTCGGTGCTATCGTTTTTGATGATCTTATTGATCTCTTTGAGATCAGCCTTTATAATGGCTATTTCGGCTTCAATGCCTGTAATATGGATGGTATCCCGGGAAATGACCGCACCGCGTACTTTACTGTCGGTTTTGGCCATATTTGTTTGCAGCTTCTGGAGTTCATTCTTTACATTCAGTTCCTGGAGCAGTTGCTCGTTGCCTTTAATGAGTTTATGGATATTGTTTGCGGAATTGAAT
>NZ_DATMTE010001119.1:0-6738 GCF_035564935.1 Chitinophaga sp.
ATCCGAAAATATTTCTTATCTTTGCAGCCCGTTTGCAAAACGAGAAAAAAAATTAATCAAGCGAAACTATTGTTTCGCTTGGCGTTTATAAATAAATCAAAGTAATGAAAACTAGATTTAAGCCTAAATTTAACATTAAGAAAGGCGACCTGGTTGCGGTAATTGCCGGCGATGACAAGGACAGAACCAAAGCGCGTAAAGTGCTGGAAGTGGATCCTGCTAAAGCCCGCATTCTTGTAGAAGGCGTTAACATTATTACCAAACACACAAAGCCTACTGCCCAGAATACCAAAGGTGGTATTGTTAAGCAGGAAGCTCCTATCGCTATCTCTAATGTGATGCTGTGGGATGCTAAAACTGGTAAACCTACC
Source organism: Chitinophaga sp. (assembly GCF_035564935.1). Classification (GTDB taxonomy): domain Bacteria; phylum Bacteroidota; class Bacteroidia; order Chitinophagales; family Chitinophagaceae; genus Chitinophaga. Next base: position 372 of record NZ_DATMTE010001119.1, read on the forward strand.
AGGGTGAACAGGCAGAGAGAAAACGGTAAATTAATTCGTATCGCTAAAAAATCAGGGGAGGAAATTAAATAATGTCAAACACAAAATATACTCCGAGACTGCAGACCAAATACCACGAGGAAGTTAAATCTGCACTGATGAAGAAATTCAACTACAAAAGTGTAATGCAGGTTCCTCGCCTGGTAAAGATTTGCCTGAACCAGGGTATCAATGGTGCAGTAGGCGATAAGAAACTGGTAGACATTGCAGTAGACGAAATGACCCGCATCGCTGGTCAGAAAGCTATCGCTACCCTGTCTAAAAAGGATATCTCCAACTTCAAACTCAGAAAGAACATGCCTATCGGTGCACGTGTAACTTTACGCAGCACTAATATGTACGACTTCCTGGATCGTTTGATCGCGGTATCCCTCCCACGTGTACGTGACTTCAAAGGTGTGAACGAAAAAGCATTTGACGGTCGTGGTAACTACACTATGGGTATCACTGAACAGATCATCTTCCCTGAAATCGATATCGATAAAGTAACAAAAATGTCCGGTATGGATATCACCTTTGTTACCACTGCCACTACCAACGAAGAAGCTTACGAGCTGCTGAAGGAAATGGGCATGCCTTTCAGGAATATGAAAAAAGATAATCAGTAAATCGAAACGATAATATAATTATGGCAAAAGAATCCGTAAAAGCCAGACAAAGGAAAAGAGAAGCTATGGTAGCTAAGTTTGCAGAAAAGCGCGCTGCCCTGAAAGCTGCCGGTGACTACGCTGCACTGGATCAACTTCCAAAAAACGCTTCTCCTGTTCGTCTGAAAAACAGGTGCCAGCTGACCGGTCGTCCTAAAGGATACATGCGTCACTTCGGCCTCTGCAGGAACATGTTCCGCGACCTGGCACTCGCAGGTAAAATCCCTGGCGTTAGAAAAGCCAGCTGGTAATTCAAGGTATTTACCAATCCGGACCACCGGATGAGTAGATCCAAAAAAAGTTATTTGATTCCCATCTTATTACGATTGGATATCGCATTGTAAACATTTATCAAACTATTACAACAATGGTTACTGATCCAATAGCAGACTTCCTGACACGCATCCGGAACGCGCAAATGGCCACCCACAGGATTGTGGAAATTCCGGCTTCCAAGCTGAAAAAACGCATTACAGAAATTCTGTACGATAAAGGTTATATCCTGAAGTACAAATTCGAAGAAGATACTAAACAAGGCGTAATCAAAATCGCTTTGAAGTACGATCCGATCTCCAAAGAACCCGCTATCAAGGAATTACAACGCATCAGCCGCCCAGGTCTGCGTCAGTACGCTAAACCAGATGAGTTTAAGCGCGTGAAGAACGGTTTAGGCGTAGCGATTATCTCTACTTCCAAAGGTGTAATGACCGATAAGGAAGCAAAAGCTCAAAACGTAGGTGGCGAAGTAGTTTGCTTCGTCTATTAATATATTGAATGACTGGTTGTTATCCAACCGGTCATTCACTTAAGTTATCTGACAATTAAGCTCTCTATACGGCGCTGAACACGGATAACCGGTACATCAATATCAAACAACTTTAAATTAAAGTTATGTCTCGTATAGGTAAAAGTCCTATCAAATTGGCCAGCGGAGTTACAGTTACTGTTTCTCCTACCAATGAAGTAACCGTAAAAGGCCCTAAAGGTGAACTGAAAAGAAGCATCGACAGGGATATGAAAATTGAGGTGAAGGACGGCGTTTTAACAGTGATCCGCCCAACCGAACAGATCCGCCACAAAGCACTCCACGGTTTATACCGCGCTTTACTGGCGAACATGGTTGAAGGTGTTACTGAAGGATTCAAAAAACAACTGGAACTGGTGGGTGTTGGTTATAAAGCAGCAAACAACGGTCAGTTACTGGATCTCGCTTTAGGTTACTCTCACAATATCGTTTTCGAAATTCCGAAAGAACTGAAGGTGTCTACCCTTACTGAAAAAGGCCAGAACCCTAAAATCATGCTGGAAGGTATCGACAACCAGTTGCTGGGCCAGGTAGCCGCTAAAATCCGCAGCCTGCGTAAACCAGAGCCGTACAAAGGTAAAGGTGTTCGCTACAGCGATGAAGTGGTACGTAAGAAAGCTGGTAAATCAGCCGGTAAGTAAAATATTTAATTGGCTAATCAGCTACTTTAGCTGGTTAGCTGATTTTAACAGATATCCCGGCAGCATCGGGGTAATAAAATAAAACTCAAAATGAGCACAAAAGTTAACAGGAGACAGAAAATCCGCTACCGCATCCGTAAGAAAATCTCCGGTACTGCACAGGCACCAAGATTATCTGTATTTCGTAGCAACAGCGATATTTATGTGCAGTTGATCGATGATACCAATGGCACTACCCTGGCCTCCGCTTCTTCCCGTGATAAGGATATCAAAGCACAGGCAGGTACCAAAAGCGAAAAATCTGTACTGGTAGGAAAGGCGCTGGCTGCTAAAGCACTGGCACTGGGTCTTACCACCTGCATTTTCGACAGAAGTGGTTATTTATATCATGGCCGCGTGAAAAGCGTAGCTGACGGAGCAAGAGAAGGCGGTCTTCAGTTTTAATCACGGAGTCCGAATCTTATAATTCTGAACAAGTAATTCTTATAAAATAAAATGGCAAAGAATTCATTCAATAAAGTAAAGGCTGGTGATCTGGAGCTGAAAGAGAAAGTAGTGGCGATCAACCGTGTTACTAAAACCACCAAAGGCGGTCGTACATTCAGTTTCTCCGCTCTGGTAGTAGTAGGTAACGAAAACGGTGTTGTTGGTCATGGTCTTGGTAAAGCCAAAGAAGTACAGCAGGCTATCACCAAAGGTATAGACGATGCTAAGAAGAATCTGATCAAGGTTCCTGTTATGCACGGTACCATTCCTCACGATCAGTTTGCTAAAGAAGGCGCCGCCAAAGTATTGATCAAACCAGCCGCTCACGGTACCGGTGTGATCGCAGGAGGTTCCATGCGTGCAGTACTGGAAAGCGTTGGTGTAACCGACGTTCTGGCTAAATCTCTGGGTTCCGCTAATCCGCACAACGTGGTGAAAGCTACCTTCAAAGCTTTAGGCATGTTACGCGAACCAATCGGTATCGCTAAAACAAGAGGCGTTTCCCTGAAGAAAGTTTTCAACGGTTGATACTAACCCGCCGGAAAGCGGGTATCACCTGGAAATTTTGAAAATAATTCATTAACAATTAAATTACTCCGCTTTTAGCGGATAGGGATTTATGGCAAAGATTAAGATCACTCAAGTGAAAAGTGGTATAGACCGTCCTGAAAGGCAGAAACTGACCTTGAAGGCGCTGGGCCTGACTAAAATGCATGCTACTGTTGAAGTAGAAGCTACTCCTCAGATCCTGGGTATGGTCCGTAAAGTTAATCACCTTGTAACGGTAGAAACAGTTAACGCTTAATTAAGTAACACTGCTGTGGGATTGTCTGTTGATAATCTTACCTTTACATTTGTGACTTTACCATTTTTATTTTAACATAAGCGAGCGGTTAATTTCCGCGCAAGTAAAAACAATTAAACTATGAATCTGCATTCATTAAAGCCTGCACAAGGCGCTGTACATAAAGAGAAACGTCTCGGACGTGGTGAGGCTTCCGGTAAAGGTGGTACCTCTACAAAAGGTAACAAGGGTATCCAGCAACGTGCCGGTTACGCCAGCAAAAAAGGCTTCGAAGGTGGCCAGATGCCAATCCAACGCCGTATGCCAAAACGCGGTTTCAAGAATAACAACCGTGAAGAATACACAATCTTCAACCTGGGTCAGCTGGATCATTTAGTTGAAAAATATGGCCTTCAGGAGTTTAATCTGGAAAACCTGTTCATGAACGGTCTGATTAACAGAACCGCTAAGGTGAAGATCCTCGCTAACGGCGAACTCAAAACCAAAGTGTCTGTTAAAGTTAACGCAATCAGCGAAAAAGCTAAACAGGCCATCGAAACAGCAGGTGGATCAGTAGAACTGGTATAAGACTTTACGACTGAGGAGACGCCTACGGAGTAGTGCGTCTTTTCATATTTAATAGCGCTATTAAACCTTTATCTTCCTGTGAAGAAATTTATCGAAACGATTAAGAATATCTGGAGTATTGAGGATTTGCGTAACCGCATCCTGACCACCCTGCTCCTGGTCCTCATCTACCGCATAGGATCCTATATCGCTTTGCCCGGCATTGATGCAAATGCGCTCACCGACTTTGAGAAAAATTCTAATCAGGGTATCCTGGGTTTGGTTAACATGTTTGCCGGCGGATCGTTTTCCAGGGCTTCCATATTTGCATTGGGTATTATGCCATACATCTCTGCGTCCATTGCTATTCAGTTATTAACCATAGCTGTTCCGCAATTCCAGAAAATGCAGAAAGAAGGTGAAAGCGGCCGCAAAAAAATTAACCAGTTCACCCGTTACCTCACAGTTATCGTAACAGGTTTCCAGGCGAGTGCTTACGTTGCTTATCTGCGTAATCAGTCAGGTGGCGCTATTATTGCCGAATATGGTACCTTTTTCTTCTGGCTTTCTACCACCGTTTTACTTACTGCAGGTACCCTGTTCGTAATGTGGCTCGGTGAAAAGATCACAGACAAAGGAATTGGTAATGGTACTTCCATCATTATCATGATGGGTATCCTTGCCCGTTTACCACAGGCTTTGGTCGCAGAATTTTCCAGTAAAGTTGCAGGTGAAGCGGGTGGACCGATCCTGTTCCTTATTGAAATCGCCATCTTTATCTTAATCACTGTAGGCCTTATCCTGCTTGTTCAGGGTACCAGGAAAATACCGGTGAATTATGCCAAGCGCATTGTAGGTAACAAACAATATGGTGGAGTACGCCAGTTCATTCCTCTCAAAGTGAATGCTGCCGGTGTAATGCCTATCATCTTCGCTCAGGCTATTATGTTCATCCCTGCAACTGCAATAGGCTTCGCCACTTCCTCAGAAAGTGCATCCGGCTTTATCCGCATCTTCAGTGATCATACGAATGGTTGGTATAACGTGATTTACGCCATACTCGTTATCGTATTCACTTATTTTTATACTGCGTTGATTTTCAATCCAACCCAAATGGCGGATGAAATGAAACGTAATAACGGATTCATTCCTGGTATTAAACCGGGTAAAGCTACCGCCGATTATATCGGTGCGGTGATGGACCGTATTACTTTGCCTGGTGCTTTCTTCCTGGCAATAGTGGGTATCATGCCTGGTTTGGCTGCCGCCTTTAAGGTGAACAGCAACTTTGCTACTTTCTTCGGAGGTACATCCCTGCTGATCATGGTGGGAGTTATCCTGGACACACTGCAACAGATTGAAAGCCAGCTCCTGATGCGTCATTACGATGGTCTTATGAGCACCGGCCGTATCAAAGGCAGAACTGCCCCGGCTAATGCATAAGTAATTGAACACAAAAGTGTTACAAGAACAATAAAATAGCCACAGAAGCCTTCCGCTTTAGTGGCTATATTATTTTTGAATATAGAACAGTTAGTTCTTCACCGGCTCATAAGCCGGTAGGTGCTAACCGCGAATGAAAAGGATTGCTATGATTCACTATAAGACGAAGGAAGAAATAGAGTTGATACGTAAAAGTGCCCTGATCCTGAGTGCAGCCCTGGCGGAAGTGGCCAGGACCCTGAAACCGGGTATGAGCACTCTGGAAGTGGATGCAGTTGCTGATAAGTTTATCGTTGAAAATGGTGGAACTCCTTCCTTCAAGAATTATAAAGGATTTCCGAATGCCTGCTGCATTTCTGTAAACGAAGAAGTAGTACATGGTATTCCCAATAAATACGTGCTGAAAGACGGCGATATCCTTACAGTGGATGTTGGGGTGTATATGAATGGGTTTCACTCAGACAGCGCCTACACCTTTGCCATTGGTAATGTACCCGAAAACGTACTCCGCCTGATGACAGCCACCAAAGCCTCCCTGTACAAAGGCATAGAGAAGGCGGTTGTTGGCAACAGGATAGGTGATATTTCCTATGCCATCCAGGAGTATACTGAAAAGGAGCGTGGTTATGGCGTGGTAAGGGAACTGGTTGGGCATGGCCTGGGCCGGAACCTTCATGAGGATCCTCAGGTACCTAACTACGGAAAGAGAGGTAGCGGCCCTGTAATGAAGGAAGGACTGGTGATAGCGATTGAACCTATGATCAATCTCCGTTCCAAGGACGTAGAGTACCTGGAAGATGGCTGGACGGTAGCTACCCGCGACAGAAGCCCGTCTGTTCACTTTGAACACACAGTTGCTGTTGGAAAAGGAAAGGCAGATGTATTGTCAACCTACGTGGATATAGAAAAAGAAGAGAAGAATAACCCGGAATTGAATGCGAATTATTAGTACCAG
>NZ_DATMTE010001120.1:0-12716 GCF_035564935.1 Chitinophaga sp.
AGCGAAATCATCATAATCCTGAGTCAGACAAAATCCGCAAAAAAAATCTTTAAAAGAACAATCATTCTCCTATATTTGCACTATAAAAGAGCGAACATTCATTTACCCGCTACACTACAATGCAACTTAACCACTTAAACCTCAGCGTAAAAGACGTGCCGGCAACCCGCACATTATTCGAAACTTATTTCGGCTTTACCTGCAACGACCCAAAACTGAACGATACCTTATCCGTTTTAAACGGCTCCGATGGATTTATCCTGGTACTGATGAACCAGCGCATGAATGAGCATGGAAATCATACTTACCCGGACACCTTTCATATAGGATTTTACCTGGAAGATGAAACAGCCGTAAAAAACATGTGGGAACAACTGAAAAACGGAGGTATTGAACCGGAACAGGCGCCGCAGATCATGCGTAAAACCTTCGGCTTTTACTTCTCTTTCGACACTTTCATGGTGGAGGTAACTACCCCCATCAAAGCTTAAAACAACAAACTTTATGCAATCCGGAATAATGGAAAAGCTTCCCATCGGCTGGTACCTGAAGGAAGCCGACAGCCTGATCACCCATTTCACTAACATGGCTTTTGAATCCTTTGGCATCAACAGGTTTCACTGGCAGGTATTGAAAAATATACATACACACGGGAAAATCAGCAAAGAACTTTACTATCACCAGGTAAGCCGGTTCCTCACTATGGCGGAACTGGATGAAGTCCTGGAAACACTGCACACCCGTAACTGGATCTGTCACACAAACGACCTTTATTCGTTTACGGATACCGGTAAACAGGAGTATGCAGCTATTGAAGCCCTCCAGTTGAAAAACCGCGAAAAGATAATGGAAGGCATCACAGAGGAAGAATATCTTACCGCCATCAACTTCCTGGAAAAGATGATCAGGAACCTGGGCGGCAAAGTATAATCATCTTACAAAACAAAAAAGCGGATAGCAAAACGCTATCCGCTTTATATCTTCTGCAAAAGGCAGTTAGAATAATTCTCCCTGCGCGCCTGCTGGTCCTTCTTCATTCGGATCAGGATCCTCATCTTCAGACAATAACTCTGCACTGATCAGGTCTTCCCCTGCAATCCTTGTTCCCACTGCCTTCCAGCCGGTTACTTCCACAAATTCGGAAAGATCGATTTCCTCTTCTTCCGGGCTGCGTTTCTTACCCGTTTTCAGCAATATAACAGGCTGGGTATGCGTGGTCACCATTTCCAGGTAATTATTCGCCCCTTCTTTGATGAAATTGAATTTGTTATTCAGCGTCTGCGTTTCAATACGGAAACGCTTTACATTGAATTGCTTTTTATCGGCATCAAAGTAAATGGCAGTTACGATTTTCTCCGGGGTGAACTTCTCAATATATACTACGTCATTCGACTCGTACCGATTGGTAAGGTCGTAATTCGTAAGTTCATAGGTACCGTTTTTAAAGGCAACAAAGATCTTGTCCTCTCCTTCAAAGGCGCCTATATATACCCCGCGCTCTTCTGTATTCAAACGGCCCGTTTCTGTATCATACCAGATCTTCTGCCCCGCCAGCGTGGATACGCCTTTCTCTTTGAACTTCACACTGCGTATAGGATACTTCGTTACCACGTTACCCATGGAACTGCGTCCTTTGATAGCAATAGTTTCAAAGGCCATGTCGAACTCCTTGTTACGCGCGCTGCAGTTCGGGCTCAGCTTAATGGTTACTACTTCCGCTTCCCCGTTGGGATTGGCAGAGAAGTAATGCACCTTGGAATTTTTCTCCCCCTTATGCGCCAGGTCGTATTCTTTATCGCGGGTAACACCCGTTACATTGAAACGCTTGGCATAGCTCACACCCGTTTTACCTTCCACATAAATCATGTTGTAGGTAGTACGCTCATCATTCTTACGGAATATATCCACATGAATAATATCCTTACCCACAAAGGTTTTATCGGCTACCTTGGTTACCAGCATTTTACCATCCCGGCGGAAAACGATGATATTATCGAGGTCCGAACAATCGGCCACAAATTCATCTTTCTTCAGGGAAGTGCCAATGAAACCATCTGCACGGTTCACATATATTTTGGTATTGGCAATGGCCACCTGCGCCACCTGGATATTATCAAATGTTTTGATCTCCGTTTTGCGTTCACGTCCTTTGCCATATTTCTTCAGCAGTCCGTCGTAATAGGCAACGGTATAATCGGTGAGGTTAGCCAGGTTGTTCTTTACTTCTTTGATCTCTGCATCAATACCTTTGATCTGCTCATTCAGCTCATTGATATCGAGCCGGTAAATACGGCGTACAGGCTTTTCTGTTAGCTTTACAATATCCTCGCGGGTAATTTCGCGTTTCAGTTGTTTCTTATATGGAGTAAATCCTTTATCAATGGCATTCAGTACCGTTTCCCAGTCCTTGTGCTTTTGCTCCAGTTCTTTATAGATCCCTTTTTCGAAGAAGATCTTTTCCAGGGAGGTATAGTGCCATTTTTCCTGCAGTTCTGCCAGCTTGATTTCAAGTTCCTGTTTCAGCAGGTCTTTGGTGTAATCGGTAGACGCTTTCAGCAGGTCTGACGCGGTGAGGAAATGCGGTTTATCATTTACGATCACGCAGGCGTTTGGTGAAATAGATATTTCACAATCGGTGAACGCGTATAACGCATCTATCGTGATATCCGGGGAAATGCCCGGCGCCAGCTGCACTTCAATTTCCACTTCTGCAGCGGTGTTATCCACTACCTTCCGGATCTTGATCTTGCCGTTATCATTGGCTTTTACGATAGATTCCATCAGCTGCGTGGTGGTGATACCATAAGGTACATCCTTTATCAGCAGCGTCTTCTTATCTTTCTCTTCGATATGTGCGCGTACCCTTACCTTACCGCCACGTTTACCATCGTTGTAGTTGGCGATATCCACCATACCACCGGTAGCAAAATCAGGGAAGAGTTCAAACTTTTTACCACGCAGGTATTTTACGGAAGCGTCTATCAGCTCTATAAAATTGTGTGGTAATATTTTGGTAGATAAACCAACGGCAATACCTTCCGCGCCTTGTGCAAGCAGCAGCGGGAATTTCATCGGTAAGGCCAATGGCTCATTTTTACGGCCATCGTAACTAAGCTGCCAGGCAGTGGTTTTGGCGTTAAATGCTACATCCAAGGCAAATTTCGACAGGCGGGCCTCAATATACCTGGCTGCCGCTGCATCATCCCCTGTTCTTACATCCCCCCAGTTACCCTGGGTATCAATAAGGAGGTCTTTTTGTCCGAGGTTAACAATAGCATCACTGATAGAAGCATCCCCGTGCGGGTGATATTGCATCGTTTGCCCGATCACGTTAGCCACCTTATTATAACGGCCATCATCCATTTCTTTCATGGCGTGCAGGATACGACGCTGTACGGGCTTCAACCCATCTTCCACGCTGGGCACTGCCCGCTCCAGGATTACATAAGAGGCGTAATCAAGGAACCAGCTCTCATACATGCCCCCCACGTGGATGACATTGTGCAGAGATTCGTCTGGTGTTTTATTTTCCATATCCATGTATAATACACTTACGGTTTTACGTTAATCATTTTTTCAAAGTCCTCCCTCCATACACGTACACTGTCTTTCTGTACATCTTCCAGGGAGTTCAGTTCTATAAAGCAGCAATCAGTAATAGCTACCAGCTGATGCCATACATTCACAGGCACTTCCACCCTTGCCGGCGCTGTTACTTCCGTGGTTACTATTTCATGCCCGCCCAATGCACACCAGTGAATGGCGGCCTTGCCGGTGAACAGGTACAGTACCTCCGGGTTTTTATGGTCGCTTTTGCCTTCGTGATAATGCTGCCCGCTGCTGCTGCCGGCATTCCGGTAACATACCAGGAAATTACCGGTACGGTTGCAATCCCAGAAGTAACCGCTGCCGCGGTCATCAGCGCCCATCAGCTCCAGTGGCGTTACCTTTATCATACAGTTGTTGGATTTTCAATGGTTTCACCCGGCTGCTTCACTTCAAAATCACGGATGGTTTTCAAATCGCCCCTGCTTTCCAGCTTGCCTTCGCGGATCAGCTCTTTCAGCCTCCAACCCAGGAACTGGTCCATCACAGGGTATTTCAGTTTACCGGTTACCTGCTGTACTACCCTCCAGGCTTTTACAAACTCTTTTCCGCTCTGTGCCAGTAATTCCTTGTCATAAAATAAGGTTGGCTCGCCCTTGATCTTCTTCCCGCCTTCCAGTAAACGGATACCTGCGTTCTCATTCATCAGGCGATGCCATTCATCGCCATCCAGCTCATATTCTGCCAGTGAAATGGGCCGCGCCAGTTTCTTCGCCTTCAGAAATTCCTTCGGCAGTATCTGGTGCAGATGGGTAGGATAAAACACCGCACCTTTCTCATTGAGGAAAGGCAGGTTGTTGAGGTAAATAATATGGATGCGCCCTGCAAAGTCGTACAGCTGGCTTACCAGCCAGTAGTAGCCGCATACGTCACGGGCATTTTGCCCGGCCCATATCCATACTTCCTGTTCGGGGTCTTCTTTTAATTGTGCTTTCAGGGATTTGAAAAGATCAGCATCATCGGGATCGCCGGCTGCTTCTACTGCAGCGGGAGCTTCTCCTTCTGCAGGCGCTGCCGGTGGTTCAATACCTGCCAGCTGCTGCCAGAACAGGCGACGGCCTGCACGGCCCTCTTTGGTGTCCAGGATAAACAACGGACCAACGGAAAGATCATCTTCAAAACAACGGATCTCCCCGCTCATTTTCTCATCCATAGCTACCGCTTCCGCCAATACCGGCACCGAAGACTGACCAAAAACAATGTGTATTAAGCCCATATGCCTTTCTATACAGTTTCTTCAACTAAATCCTTTTCATACCGCAGGTTGTTGATGATAAACTCCTGGCGGGTCTGGGTATTTTTACCCATATAGTATTCCAGCAATTTCTGGATATGAATATCTTTCGATAAAATGATCGGCTCAATACGGATATCTTCCCCGATAAAACGGCCAAATTCATCCGGCGAAATTTCGCCCAATCCTTTAAAGCGGGTGATCTCCGGCTTATTACCCAGTTTCTTCACCGCCTTCTGTTTCTCCTCTTCATTATAGCAGTAAATAGTTTGCTGCTTATTGCGTACACGGAACAACGGCGTTTCAAGAATGTAAACATGCCCGTTTTTCACCAGGTCCGGGAAAAACTGCAGGAAGAAAGTAAGCAGCAGCAATCGGATATGCATACCATCCACATCGGCATCAGTAGCCACTACAATGTTATTGTAACGCAGCCCTTCCAGTCCTTCTTCAATGTTCAAGGCGTGCTGCAGCAGGTTGAACTCCTCATTTTCGTACACCACTTTTTTGGTAAGACCAAAACTGTTCAGCGGTTTACCACGTAAGCTGAATACCGCCTGCGTTTCCACGTTGCGGGATTTGGTGATGGAACCACTGGCGGAGTCGCCTTCTGTAATAAAGATGGTGGAATCCAGCCGGCGGGCTTCCTGCTCTGCCTTATCTTTACCGGTAAGCTCGTCATTCAGATGCAGGCGGCAATCGCGCAGCTTCCTGTTATGCAGGTTCGCCTTCTTCGCTCTTTCATTGGCCAGTTTCTTAATGCCGGCCAGTTCCTTACGTTCACGCTCGCTCTGTTCAATGCGTTTCTTCAGCGCATCGGCAATAGTGGGGTTACGGTGCAGGTAATCATCCAGGTGTTTGGAAAGGAACTCCAGCACAAATGCCTTTACAGACGGCCCGCCTTCATACACTACCTGCGAGCCCAGTTTGGTTTTGGTTTGCGATTCAAACACCGGCTCCTGCACCCTGATGGATACAGCTGCACAAATGGAAGCCCTGATATCGGTAGCGTCATAATCTTTTTTGTAAAAGTCGCGCACCGTTTTTACAAACGCTTCCCGGAAGGCGGCCAGGTGCGTACCGCCCTGGGTAGTATGCTGCCCGTTTACGAAGGAATAATATTCTTCCCCGTACTGGCTTTCGTGGGTAATCGCCACTTCTATATCTTCTCCCTTCAGGTGAATGATGGGATAACGCAGGTCTTCTTCGTTCGTTTTGCGCTGCAGCAGGTCCAGCAAACCATTTTTTGAAAGGTATTTCTTGCCGTTGAAACTTACGGTAAGACCCGCATTCAGGAAGCAATAGTTCCAGATCTGGTTCTCCAGAAATTCTGGTATAAAACGGTAGTTTTTAAATACGGTGTCATCCGGCGTAAATGTAACCTGCGTACCGTTAGGTTCAGTAGTAGCGGATTCTTTATATTCTTTCACTAAAACCCCTCTCTCAAATTCAGCAGCCTTCATGCGCCCGTCGCGCACAGAGGTTACCTTGAAGTAGCTGGACAAAGCATTCACTGCTTTGGTACCCACCCCGTTCAAACCTACCGATTTCTGAAAGGCCTTACTGTCGTACTTAGCACCCGTATTGATCTTACTCACTACATCCACCACTTTTCCCAGGGGAATACCACGACCAAAATCGCGTACCGTAACATGGTGTTCCGTTACCTTAATATCGACCTGTTTACCAAAACCCATGGTATGTTCGTCAATACAGTTATCCGTTACCTCCTTCAGCAGGATGTAAATACCATCATCCATGCTGGAACCATCTCCCAGTTTACCGATATACATACCAGGCCGCAGGCGGATATGCTCCCGCCAGTCCAGCGACCGTATGGAGTCTTCCGTATAGGAAGCAAATAGATCTTTGTTATCCGTTTTGTCCGTATTTGCCATAATATATTATAATTTCCTAAATACTATTGTTTCGCTGATTATCCGATATTTTGCAAGGATACTAAATCTTTTAGCAAAATCTGATTGCTGGCAAAAATAAAGGATTCAGGGAATCATCCCAAGTATAAGTTATACACTATGCTTATTTTATTTGTTACCAATGTATTAAGACTGTTAAATTTTATATTTCCGGGAGATAATAAACAGTTTTGGGGATTTTCGGGAAGTATCACATGAAAATGGTATAAAAAAATATAATGTGAATGGATCCTTATATCAGAAATTTATCTATATTTACATAAGTCAACTATTTCAAGATATCCTAACCTATGTCCTTATGAAAATACTATTTCTAATCCTGCTTACTGCAGTTTTTCTGGCAGCCATTGCGGCTACTTATTTCATTAAAAAAGAACAGGATAACAGCATCGGAAATAAATTCCTTCGCCTCATCCGGAAATTTGATTCATGGCAGATGATGCGATGATCGTATCAACTGTTACCAACAACTGGCTTTCATACAATATTTTATAACTGGTCACATCAGCCTGGCAATAGCCATCAGGGAGTGTTATGTTCGGAACTTAACCATATTTTCTATTAACCGTATAATCCTGTCCTATGAAAACTGGTCTCGTATTCAGACTTGCCTGTTTATTGATTGCTGCCGTGGTATTGACTGTGCACCTGTTGTTTAAACCTAAAACAGGTCAACACTAAAAAAACAATCAGGGATCTTATCACTTCATAGTTGTATGAAACGATAAAATCCCTGATTACCAATTATCTGTTATAGTATTTATTAACGGCGTCCGTACGGCTGCGCACTTGTAGTTTTTCATAAATGTTATGCACGTGCCGTCTTACTGTTTCAATACTGATAAATAAGTTACTGGCAATTTCCTTATACAGGTATCCTTTCGACAACTGGTCAAGGATTTCCTTTTCGCGCGTGGTCAGTGCTTCCAGTGCAGGATTAGGCTTCGCCTGTTTCTGGAAAAATGCTACCACTCTCCGCGCTATCTGCGAACTCATCGGGGAACCGCCATCGTACAGGTCACGGATGGCTTCCAGCAATTCACCAGGTGAAGTTTTCTTCAGAATATAACCACTCGCACCTGCTTCCAGCGCCATAAAAATTTTATCGTCATCTTCATACACTGTCAGCATCATAAACTGCATGTCAGGATGCTCACGCTTCAACTGCGCAATACATTCAATACCATTCATTCCACCCGGCAGGTTGAAATCCATCAACACTACATTTGGCATTAGCTGAGGGATCTGTTCTACGGCAGTTTCCGCATTATTGAATGTCCCTACACAGGCATAACCGTCAGAACCATTAATCAGCAATTCCATAGCCGTGCGGATATCATGATTATCTTCCACTATCGCAATGGTGATAGTATCCATGTTATCCTGGGACTTCTTTTTTGAGTATACCGTCATTTTAAAGGAAATTATAACACTTAAATGTTATTAAAAACAAATGTATGTTAATTTAGTGGGATATCGAGAAAAACTATTGTGCCGTTGTTTGAGCTGATATCCGCGTTTCCGCCTACAGACATCATTCTCTTCTGGATATTCTTCAAGCCGTTACCAAATAACCTGACCTTTTCCTGGTCAAATCCTTTTCCATTGTCTTTGATCATAATCGTCATATTTTTATGCACCTTCACTTCCACAATTACTTCTGTTGCCTTCGCATGTTTCACTACATTATGCAGCGATTCTTTCACTGCTAAATAAATATTCCTTCTTGTTCCCCCGCTCAGCTTGATATTCGGAATCACTTCAGGAATATAGAACTGGTGCGTGATATGTGCATGTTCCAGGAACTCTGCTGCAAAGCTTCTCATATAAGCAATCAGGTTGGCCAGCGAATCATTGGAGGAACTCATCGCCCAGATGATCTCGCTCATCTTGTCCACCATCTCTCCCGCTGTTTCTGAAATCCGCTCCACTTCCCTTGTTTGCGCAGGGTCCTGGATCTTTCTTTTGGCTACCTCGCTCAACAACCTGATTGTAGATAAGCCTGAACCAAGATCATCATGCATATCACTGGAAATACGCGCCCGCTCCTGGTCTACCGCCTGCTCTTTTTCCAGCTTCAGTTTCTCATGCCGTATCTTGTAATCAAGATACAACGTAGAAAAGTAATAGGCAATTCCCAACAGCAACAGCAATAATAAAAACCGGAACCACAGCGACTGCCAGAAAGGGATTTTAATGACGATCTCCAACGTGGTGGGCACCGTGCTCCAGATATCATCATTATTGGAACCTCTTAACTTAAAGACATAACTGCCCGGATGCAGGTTCGTATACCGCGCCATCCGGAAAGTACCGGCCTGTACCCAGTCTTCATCCGCTCCCTCCAGCTTATACTGTACTTTGTTCTTTAAAGGATTGGTATACTCCAGCGGCACAAACTCTATGGCAATGGTGTTCTGGTTATACGGCAACTCAATTTTCGTAAGCAATGAAATCGCTGTATCTGATTCATATGGTTTGTCCAGCACCTCCATCCGCCGGATGATCACCTTTGCGTTAGAAAGGTTTTCGCGGAAGTTCTTCGGATAAAAACCGTTAACGCCACGGATACCGCCAAAAAATAATTCACCGTCTATAGACTTATAAAACGCGCCGGTATTAAACTCATTTGATTGCAGCCCGTCCTCGTTGTTATAAGTGGTGATCTCATCTGTTAACGGGTTGATCTGCGATAGCCCTTTATTGTGGCTCACCCAGATCCTGTCTTTATCATCCAGCAGCACACCGTACATGTAATCGTTGATCAGCTTGGGATTATCGTAACTGTTATAGTGTTTCTTGATACGTCCCGTATCATCGAGTATGAATAATCCTTTGTTGGTAGCTACCAGTAACTCCTTGTGTGCATTTTTATTGATGGATTTAACGGTGGTGCCGGAAGGAATGAATACGCTTTTCCACCGTGGGTCGGCTGCCCGTTTTACATACAGCGCCGATTTCGTACCCACGTACTGGTTACCCATATAATCTTCGTAGAAGGCAGACAGTATCTCATCTTTGAAATGATGCACTACTGCCGCTTGATGTCCTTTCTCGGTTTCATCAAACATCAGCAGGTAACCGCCGTAATTAAAATACAACTGCCCGTTGGTACGCTTGAACAGGAAAGGAGTTGGGGCACTTTGTGTAGGTAATCCCAATGCCGTTACTTTCCCCGTAAGGTCAAGGAACGACTTGGTTTGTACATTGAACAGACCTATATGCATGCCTGCAAAGTGCAGCCACAGCTGATCCCCGTTCTCCCGGCAAATAGCCCCCAGGTCGTTGCCGGGAAACTTCCCCGGGTATAGTTCATTGGAAATACGCTCCAGGAATTTCCCCCCATCTTCATAAATATTCATTCCATCACGCATCAGTCCCACATACAGTTTACCATCGTCGTGCTTGTAAACCGCCTGCACCATGTTATGGGTGATATAAGGGGAACGGTAAAGATTGAATACTTTTTTATGCGGGGAATATTTTTTCAAGCCGTCTCCATCTGTGCCTACCCACATATTATCGGCCACATCGCGGTAAAGCCAGGATACATTGTTAAAAGAACGCGTTTCAAATGTATTGAAGCTCACAATATGCCGCATAATTTCATTCCTGGCAATATTGTAAATCAACACACCATCATTGCCGCCTATCCATACGTTGCCGTACTGGTCCAGTTCAGATACCGCCGGGATGAATGGCTCCCCTTTCTCGTTCTTCACATCAAAAACCAGGTCGCTGAATTTATTACGCTGCTTGTTAAACAGCGTAATATGGCCGGCGCTGATAATGATCATCGAATCTTTATTCAGGTTACGCAACAATGGTTTGCTGCCAACGCCAGGCAAACAATAGGTAGAGATACGGAGATTTTTAATGTTCAGGGAAAACAATTCGCCCTGGTCCCCGTTCATCCAGATAGTGTTTCCGTCTTTCATCACCACGGAAGGCAATATGCCTCTTTGCAGGAACTGGGGCGGGTACAGGATGATACGGCGGGTAACGTAAGTGGTATTGTCCAGCACATAAATGCCTTTCATGGGGCGCCACACCCACAGTGTATTGGTGGCTGCATCTTCTCCCAGGATCACAAATTTCACATTGGCGTCGCGCTCTGCAGCATTTACAGTGGTGGTATCTTCAAGCAGTTTGCTGAAGTTATTCTTGTATTTATCGTATACGCTGATGCCGTTGTTATGGGCCAGCAGCAGTTGGGAGCGACTGTCTTTATAAAAAGAAAAGCCCTTATATCCTTTCAGATCAAAACGGTTAATCACCGCGCGGTTGCCTGTAACGCCGCGGGGTACCAGTTCCCCTTTCCCTTCCCCGGCCTTATAAAGCGAACTTGGTTTGTACCGGTACTCATTAAAGGTATATCCATCAAAACGGTTGATCCCGTCGCGGGTGGCAATCCACATAAACCCCTGGTCATCGCGGGTAATATCAAATACAGTACTTTGAGAAAGGCCTTCATTAACGCTGTAGCTGTCAAAAATGTATGGCTTATCCTGTGCATGAAGCATCCGGGGGAATAGTCCCCAAATACAGCATAGGATAAACACTTTTAAGCGATGCGGTTGATGCACTGAAATATTGTTAATGAGTAAGCAGGTTAGGTAATCTGCAAATATATAAATCTGTGTCACACTTTATAGCAATTTTGTAATTTTCTTCCTGATAACAGATTGGGAATAAATGAAATGCTTAATGAATACAGCCAATATCACATCGGGCCGGCCTGGCTTAAACGTCTGTCAATGGCGCTTTGCCCGCTATACAACCTACCTGCTGCGCCCGCTCCTGCCGGGATGTATTGCTTTGCTAACGGCGTTCACACCAGCCTCCGCCCAACAGGAAGCAGGCTATCATATAAACATTGTTACCGCAACTCCGGTTCAAAGTATCCGGGGACTCAGTGTGGTAACGGATAATATTGTATGGGCTTCCGGTACCGGCGGCCGGGTAGGCAACAGCACCAACGGAGGTAAGCACTGGAAATGGACTACCGTAACCGGTTGCGATAGCTGCGACTGGCGCTCTCTGTATGCCTTTAGTGACCGTAAAGCCATTGTACTGAATGCAGGTGCGCCGGCATTGATTTTTTTAACGGAAGATGGAGGCAGTTCCTGGAAACAGGTATTCCAGGATAACAGGCCGGGCATTTTCTTTGATGCCATGCAGTTCTTTAACGAACAGGAGGGTATCGCCATCGGTGATCCGATCGACGGAAAATTTACTGTCATCCGGACACATAACGGCGGTCACAGCTGGAAAGCCGATCCTGCTGCCGCTTCCCCCGCTGCTGCAGAAGGGGAAGCCATCTTTGCCGCCAGCAACACCAGCATGGCATTACTTCCGGGTAACAATATTTACTTTGCCACCGGCGGCCAGGTGGCCCGGCTGTTTAAAAGCAGTAATAACGGGCAGGCATATACGATCCCTTTAATCCAGGGCAGCAGCACTACCGGCGTATTTTCCATCGCGTTCCGGGATGCAGCCAACGGCATTGCAGCAGGAGGCGACTATAAGCAGGATACCGCCCGTAAAGGCAACTGTATGCTCACTTCCAATGGCGGCCGCAGCTGGGAAGCGCCTGTAACGCCTCCCGGCGGATACCGCTCCTGTGTAGCCTGGATCAGTCCACAGCTACTCATCGCTACCGGCACTTCCGGCACCGATATTTCAACAGACGGCGGGTATCACTGGAAAACGGTCGGGAAAGGATTCAATGTGGCAGCAAAAGCAAGAAAAGGAACAAAGGTATATTTAGCCGGGAAAGATATCGGGGAACTGGCAACCCATTGATCCAAACAGAATTATGGGCTACCTTCAATAAAAAGGTGCTCCTGGAAAGGTGCACCCATTAAATAGGTTAAAGCAAAAAGTAAATTTATTGATATGAAGTTAATAAGTAATTAATTTACTTGCCGGGATTTTTT
>NZ_DATMTE010001121.1:0-17038 GCF_035564935.1 Chitinophaga sp.
ATGAATTGGACCGCCGTACTGCTGCTGGCAGGTGTGCTCCAGGTATCTGCCAATGCGAAGGGGCAGGGAACAATAACCCTCCGGCTCAAAGAAACAGAGATCGCCAAAGTGCTGAGTAGCATTGAAAAACAAGGCGAATACCGTTTCCTGTATAATAACGCATTGAAAGATATCAGGAAGAAAGTGGATGTGGATGTAACCAACACACGTCTGGCAGACCTCATGAGCGAAATACTGAACAACACAGGCCTTAAATATAAAGTGATTGAGAACAATCTTGTAGTGATCATGGCCAATACCGGTGAGCTGCAGGACATCAAAATCACCGGTAAGGTAACCAGTAAAGATGGAAATACACCGGTGCCCGGTGCTACCATCAGTGTTAAAGGTACTTCCCGCGGAACCGTTACAGGCCCGGATGGCACCTATACGCTCACGGTGCCCGAAAACGCTACCTTACTGGTATCCTTTATTGGTTTTACCAGCCAGGAAATACCGGTGAACAGCCGTTCGGTGATCAATATAGCCCTGGTTGAATCAGTAAGCATGGTGGAACAGGTAGTGGTAGTGGGGTATGGCGTGCAGCGCAAAGTAGATGTTACAGGCGCTATCAGCCAGGTTAAAGGAGAAGAGATCAATAAACAACCCATCAATAACGCGGTAAGCGCCCTCCAGGGAAAAGTGCCCGGTGTTACCATTACCAATATGGGAAAGCCCGGCGCCGCCCCTGAAATCAAGATCCGTGGTGTGGGCACTGTATATGGCAGCGCCAATCCTTTATATGTGGTGGATGGTGTATGGTATGATGATATCAACTTCCTCAACCCTGCGGATATCGAAAATATGAGTATCCTGAAAGATGCTTCCAGTGAGGCTATTTATGGGATACGCGCGGCAAACGGTGTGGTGCTCATTACTACTAAAAAAGGAAAATCCGGCAAACCAGCCGTGAACTATAACGGCTATGTAGGCTACCAGAAAGTGACCAATGATGTGAAAATGGCGGATGCCAGCCAATACGCCACACTGGTAAATGAACTGCAGGAACGCAATGATAATGCTCCCCTGTTTGACGACCCTTCCCAATTTGGACGAGGTACCGATTGGTATCACCAAACACTGAGGAACGCACTGATCACCAATCACCAGCTATCTTTAAGCGGTGGATCAGATAAATCTACCTATAATTTCTCCCTGGGTTATCTGCACCAGCAAGGTTTGGTGAATACCAACGATTTTACCCGCTACACAGCCCGGTTACAAAACGATTTCCAGGTATTTGAACCGTTGAAGATCGGTTACACCGTTACCGCATCTGCCAATAAATCAAATGATGTTCCCGATTTTATCTGGCGCCAGCTATACGCTGCAGGACCCATAGTACCGGTACATTATGCGGATGGCACTTATGGCGATCCGAACGATTATAACCTCGGGGAAGGTGCGAATTTCAACCCGCAGGCAACACTCGACTTTTTCAACCAGTTCACCAGGAAACAAACGGTTACCGGTAGCGTATATGCCGATCTGCAGTTTGCTAAACATTTTACCTTCCACGCCAGTGTGGGCGGGGAATACGGCGAGAACCTGATGCGCAATTATGTGCCCGTGTTTGCAGCTACCATCGCGCAACGCGCCACCAACAGTAAACTCACCCGCGAAAATACCGATACCCGCAACTGGATAGTGGAAAATACATTAACCTATCAGAATAAATTCAGGGACCACGACCTGAAAGTATTAGTGGGCCAGGGGGCACAACGTTATCAAACCTATAAGCTTACTGCTACTGCACCTAATGTGCCGAATAACAGTGAAGGAGATATGTACCTGAGACTGGGCAGTACATCCGGAAGGGAAATAACAGATGAAGGAACCATCTATACCGTGTCGTCTTACTTCGGAAGGATCAATTATTCCTTTAAAAACAGGTACCTGCTCAATACTTCGCTGCGCGCCGATGGCTCCTCCCGCTTTTACGGCGATCAGCGCTGGGGTTACTTCCCTTCTGTAGGGGTGGGCTGGATTGTAAGCGAAGAAAGCTTTATGAAGCAACAGCACTTCTTCGATAACCTGAAATTACGCGGTAGCTGGGGCCAGGTAGGCAATGCCTCCGTTCCTTCCGATATCTCCGTGTTGAAGGTAGCCCAGGACCCTTACCTGACGGCTATTTTCGGGGGTATTGTGAACACCGGCGCCAGCATTAACTCTGTAGTACCCCGCACTACCTACTGGGAAAGAGGCGTGGGCACAGATATAGGACTGGAAGCAAGTATGCTTAATAACCGCTTGTACCTGGAAGCAGGAGTTTACAACCGCAAAACAAAACGTGCCATTTTTGATGTAAATCTCCCGGGGAACCTGGGTACTAACTCCGGTACCATTATCGCCAACCAGGCCGATTTTCAGAACCGTGGCTTTGAACTTGCATTAAGCTGGAAAAGCCAGATAAAGAAAGACTTTACCTACTCCGTTGGCGGTAACCTCGGGTATAACGAAAACAAAGTATTAAGTGTGGTATCTGGTAAAAATCCCATTTACGGCGGTGGCGGTGGTCTCACCAGTGGTGCACTGAGCACCCGTACCATGCTTGACAGACCCATTGGCGAGTTTATTGGTTATTTGGTAGATGGAATTTTCCAGACAGATGCGGAAGCATTGAACTCAGCACAACCCAAAGCAAGGGCCGGCGACTTTAAATACAGGGATGTAAGCGGACCAAAAGGGGTGCCTGATGGCGTTATTGATGCTAACGACCGCGTGCCGCTGGGTAATCCCAATCCACGTTTCAGTTATGGTATCAATACCTTTTTCTCGTGGAAGCAGTTTGATCTTACCCTCGATTTCCAGGGCGTTGCAGGGGTAGATGTATACAATGTAAACCTCGGTGCGCGCTTTGGTAATGAAAATTTTACAAAAGATTTTTATGATAAACGCTGGCATGGACAAGGTACTTCCAATACCTATCCTTCTGCTTTCATCGGCGGCCGCGATAACTACCTGCCCAACTCCTTCTTCGTGGAAAACGGCAGCTACTTCAGGATCAGGAACATCCAGCTGGGATATAACTTCCCCGCTGCTATGACGGAAAAATGGGGCATGAAAAACCTGCGCGTATTTGCAAATGCACAAAATGCGTTCAACTTCTTCCAATACAGGGGATTCACACCGGAAATTGGCGGTAAGATCAGGGAAATGGGTATTGATACTAACGTATACCCACTCTATGCAACCTACAATTTTGGTGTAAATGTTACTTTCTGATAATAAAGCAGACTTGTTATGAAACGAAATACTCAACTTAATATACAACGTTTAGCCGGTGGCGTTATATTGCCGGCGTTACTGGCCATCGCAGGTTGCGGGAAATCATTTCTTGATGTGCCGCCACAGGGGCAGCAGCCGAGCGAGCAGTTCTGGAAAGATGAAGCAGATGCTACCAAAGCAGTAAACGCTATTTATGCAAATCTCCGCGAATGGAAACAGGTAGGGTTTGCCGCCATAGCCATTGAAAGCCTTGGCTCCGATGACGCCGAAAAAGGAAGTAACACAGCCGATGCCAGCTTCCTCAATAAGTACGACGATTTTTCCGTAACCGCCACAGAAGGACAAATCTTCGACTACTGGAGATCACAATACCAGGAAATCAATTTCTGTAACCAGGTACTGGATAATATTCCTGCCATCACAATGGACGAGGCGCTCAAAAGCCGCTATCTCGCTGAAGCTAAATTTGTACGCGCATACGCATATTTCAGGTTGGTACGCGCCTTTGGCGATGTGCCACTGCGTTTGAAAATAGCAGTGGATGCCAGCGAATATAATTTGCCAAGATCGCCAAAGGAAGAAGTATGGGCGGCTATTGAAAAAGATCTGACGGAAGCCGCAGCGGGTTTACCGCCGGCATATCCCGCCTCCGATGCAGGACGTGCCACCAAAGGCGCTGCACTGGCGCTTCACGCAAAGGTTGCCATGTACCTGAAGAAATGGCCGGATGTACTCGATTATACCAACCAGGTAATGGCACTCGGATATACGCTGTTTCCCAATTATGAACAGCTGTTCCGCATCGCTAACGAAAACGCCAAAGAATCCGTTTTTGAAATCCAGTGCCAGCTGATCCTGAACAGTAAAGACGCTTCTAATTCCCAATACTCACAGATCCAGGGAGTGAAAGGCGTTGTAGGCGGCGGCTGGGGCTTCAATGTGCCTACTCAAAGCCTCGTAAGCGAATATGAATCCGGCGATCCGCGGAGAGATGCTACCATCATCTTCAGGGGAGAAACCACACCGGAAGGCGATCTTATTCCTCCCACCGGTGATAACCCGAGGTTCAATCAAAAATCGTATGTGCCTTTCCGTTTGTTTGTAACCGGCTACACAGAAGGCGCTGATCAGAATGTTCGCGTGATCCGCTATTCGGAAGTACTGCTGATGAATGCGGAAGCCGCCAACGAACAAGGCAATACTGCCCAGGCACTTACCTCCCTGAATGCAGTAAGGGCCCGCGCACGCGCTGGTAACGCTGCTATTCTTCCGGATGTAACCACTACCAATAAAGATGCATTACGCAATGCTATCTGGCATGAAAGAAGAGTGGAACTGGCTATGGAAAACGACCGCTATTTTGATGTGATCCGCCAGGGAAGAGCTGCCGCCGTGTTTGGCCCTAAAGGCTTCGTGACAGGAAAAAATGAAGTATGGCCCGTTCCGCAGAATGAAATTGATGTTAGCGCAGGTACACTCACACAAAACCCAGGCTACTAATTTCTAATACAACTACTATGAACTTCAGATATCAAACATACATACTGCTGGCAGCTATCACACTGTTTGCATCATCCTGTTATAAAAAGTTTGATGCCGACAGCTACAAGCCGGCATTGTCGATCGGTGGCTATACCGCCGCTTCCGAAATCGCCCCGGGCAACCTGGTGGCCTACTGGGGGTTCAATGGCGACCTGACAGACAGTGTTTCTAATACAAGCTGCGATAACCACGGCACTTCCTTTACCACCGGTATTAAAGGCAGTGCGCTTAAAGGCGCGGATAAGGCATATGCCTTGTTTACACCGGGAACATCCATCACCGGCCTTAAAGCATTCACCATTTCCCTGTGGGTAAATAATCCGCAAAACACCAACGGTATCGTAGAACTGCTGAGCCTTAGCAATACCAAAAGCTTCTGGGGTAACATCGATATCTTTTTTGAGAACGGCAGCACGGATACAAAGGCCGTGCTGAAAATGCACGTGGCCAGCTCGCATGGAGAAGCATGGCTGGGCAATTATGATGTGCAGAACGTATGGGGAAGATGGACCAGCTTCGCCTTGTCTTACAACGGCGTGGATTCTTTTAAGGTATATGTAAACGGCCTGAGGATCGCCACACAGGTGGTTACCGGCGGAGGACCGCTGCAGTTCGTGAGCCCGGGCAAAATGGTATTTGGTACCTCGCAGTTCCAGACCGTTCCCAGTCTTACTTCTGAAGCTACAGCGCAGGACTGGGCCAGCTATCTCACCGGCGGCCTCGACGAAGTGAGGATTTATAATAAAGCATTGGAAGAAGCAGATGTAAGCGCCCTCGTAAAACTGGAAGGACGGGGTAAATAGTTTTATATGAAGCGTATAGCTTGCTTATTAATGATAATAACAGCAGGATGCAGTAAGGGCGGGGGCGACAATACGTCGCCTCCGCCCGTTACGCCGCCGTCTTTCAGTTTCCGGTCGCTGAGCGTAGACAAAGTGTCTGCCGGCTTTTCCTACTATGGCACAGGTACACAACCCGCTATCAGGATTGCTTTTTCTGATGCAGTACAACGCAATTCCGTTGCGGCAGCCTGTTCCTTTACAGGCAGTAATGGCAACGTGCCGTACAATGTTGCATGGGAGCATGGCGACAGTACCCTGGTGTTAAAACCCGTAACGCCGCTCTCTAACCTTGCCGCCTATACGATAAATGCAGGTGTTGGTTTACTGTCGGTGAAGAACACAAAATTGCAAACAGCAGTGTCCCTCTCACTGGTAACAGCCATAGACAGTACCGACAAGTTTCCCCGTATTTCCGATGATGCGCTGCTTACCCTGGTACAGCAACAAACCTTTAAATACTTCTGGAACTTCGGTCACCCCGTGAGCGGCCTTGCCAGGGAAAGAAATACCAGTGGGGAAACTGTTACTTCCGGTGGTTCGGGGTTTGGCATTATGGCTATTATTACCGGTATAGAACGTCATTTTATTACCCGCAGCGAGGGGCTTTCGCGCATACGGCAAATAACTACCTTCCTCGGCGCCAAAGCGGCGCGCTTTCACGGCGCCTTCCCGCACTGGATCAATGGCAGCACCGGCGCAGCTATTCCCTTCAGTGAAAAAGATAACGGCGCCGACCTGGTGGAAACTTCCTATCTCATCCAGGGACTCCTGGCTGCACGCCAATACTTCAAAAATGCTGATGTAACGGAAACGCAGCTACGAAATGATATCAATGCCATTTGTAACGCGGTGGAATGGAACTGGTTCAGGAAAGATAATGCCAACGTGCTGTACTGGCACTGGAGCAATGAGTATAAATGGGATATGAATATGCCGGTGAAAGGATGGAACGAATGTCTTATTACCTACATTCTCGCTGCATCCGCTCAAACGCCTGTACCCAAAGCCACTTACGACAGCGGTTGGGCAGGCAACGGCGCTATGCGTAACAATAATTCGTATTATGGCATCAAATTGCCACTGGGCCCTGCTTTGGGAGGACCGCTGTTTTTCTCTCACTACTCCTTCCTGGGCATCAATCCCAAAGGATTAAAGGATGCTTATGCCGGTTATGAAGAACAGGTGGTGAATCATACCCGCATCAATTATGCGTATTGTGTAGCCAACCCGGGAAATAATTATGGCTATGGCCCGGATTGCTGGGGACTTACTGCCAGCGATATCCCCAACGGCTATACGGCCAGCTCACCTGCAAACGATGTGGGCGTTATTGCCCCCACAGCTGCACTGTCGTCGTTTCCGTATACACCGCAGGAGTCCATGCAGGCGCTGCATTTTTTTTATTATAAACTGGGCGATAGGATATGGAAGGAATATGGGTTTACAGACGCTTTCTCGCTGCAGCACCTTTGGTTTGCGGACTCTTTCCTGGCTATCGACCAGGGGCCGGTGATAGTAATGATAGAGAACTACCGCAGCGGGTTATTGTGGAACCTGTTAATGAGCTGCCCTGAAATAAAAACCGGTATGCATAACCTGGGCTTTACCAGCCCTCATCTTTAAAAAAGAAAAATAATGAAGTATATACTTTTTGTTGGCTGTTTGTTTTTCCTGTTGCAGCCTGCTATGGCACAAAAGAAAACCCAGGCGCCCCGCCAGAAATTATCAGACGATCAGCTATTGGAACTGGTGCAAAAACAAACCTTCCGCTACTTCTGGGATTTTGGTCACCCGGTATCCGGCATGGCGCGCGAACGCAGCAACAAAACTGATTATGGCGATGAAGTGGTTACCACCGGTGGTACGGGCTTTGGCGTAATGGCTATTATTGTAGCGGCTGAACGTAAATGGATCACCCGCGAAGCCGCGGGGGAGCGGTTATTGAAAATAGTGAACTTCCTCCGCAAAGCAGATAGCTATCATGGCGTTTTTCCACACTGGCTGAACGGCGCCACCGGGAAAACGATCCCCTTCAGCCGTAAAGACGATGGGGGCGACCTGGTGGAAACATCCTTCCTTTTCCAGGGATTGCTCTGCGCCCGTCAGTATTTCAATAATGACTCCCCAACGGAAACGGACCTACGTAATAAGATCAACTGGACCTGGAATGAAACAGAATGGAACTGGTACACGCAAGGCGGCCGCAATGTGTTATACTGGCATTGGAGTCCTAACAACGGCTGGAGTATGAACCACGAAATAAAGGGCTGGAACGAATGTTTGATCACCTACGTACTGGCAGCTTCTTCTCCCCGTTATTCCATCAACCCGGAAGTATATCACCAGGGCTGGGTGAATAATATTTATTTTAGGAACGACCGTACTTTTTATGGCATCAAACTGCCGCTGGGATTCGATTACGGCGGGCCGCTGTTCTTCTCCCATTATTCTTTCCTGGGGCTAAATCCCCATGGGCTGAAAGACCGTTACGCCGATTACTGGGAACAGAACCTGCATCATACGTTGATCAACCGCGAACACTGCATCCGCAATCCAAAAGGATTTAAAGGATATGGCGCCAACTGCTGGGGGCTCACCGCCAGTGATACCTATGATGGCTACAATGCACATTCACCGGAGAACGACTGGGGCACTATTACGCCCACAGCGGCTTTATCTGCTTTCCCGTATACGCCTGAATATTCCATGCAGGCGCTGAAGCATTTTTATTATGACCTGGGAGATAAGATCTGGACGGAATACGGTTTTGCAGATGCCTTCAACGAAAGCAAACAATGGTATGCGGAGTCACACCTGGCTATAGACCAGGGGCCTATTATTGTGATGATAGAAAATTACCGCACAGGGTTGCTGTGGAAGTTGTTTATGAGTTGCCCGGAAGTAAAGCAGGGACTGAAGAAACTTGATTTTGAAATGGCAGAAAAATAGTTGTAATGAGAAGATGGATATATGTACTGATACTGATGTTAATAAGCACGGATACAAATGCACAAACTACCTATTGCAATCCCGTGAATATTGATTATGGTTATTGTCCTATTCCCAACTTTACCACCTGGGGAAAACACCGCGCTACCGCAGATCCGGTGATCGTGAATTATAAAGGGGACTACTACCTGTTTTCAACCAATCAATGGGGATACTGGTGGAGTCCCGATTTGCTCAATTGGCATTTTGTGGAGCGGAAATTCCTGAAACCGTATCATCATGTATACGACGAATTATGCGCTCCCGCCGCCTGGGTAATGGGCGATACGCTGCTGGTATTCGGCTCTACCTATACCAGCGATTTCCCCATTTGGATGAGCACTGACCCCAAAGGCAATAAATGGAAAGAAGCGATAGACTCACTGCAGATAGGCGGCTGGGACCCGGCTTTTTTTGCAGATGATGATGGCCGCCTGTATATGTATAATGGCAGCAGTAACCGCTACCCCCTGTACGGCGTGGAAATGGATCGTACAACCCTGCAACCCAAAGGCACGCGTAAGGAAATGTACCTGCTGGAGCCGGATCGCTATGGCTGGCAACGGTTTGGGGAAAACCTGGATAACACCTTCCTGGACCCTTTCATTGAAGGCGCCTGGATGACAAAACATCATGGAAAATATTACCTGCAATATGGAGCTCCTGGAACAGAGTTCAGCGGCTATGCCGATGGGGTAGTGGTAGGCGATCATCCGCTTGGACCTTTTACACCACAGCCGGATCCCGTTTCGTATAAGCCTGGGGGTTATGCCCGTGGCGCTGGTCATGGCGCCACTTTCCAGGATAATAAGGGCTTTTGGTGGCATGTATCTACCATGGTTATTTCCGTGAAAAACAGCTTCGAGCGGCGTATCGGTTACTGGCCGGCGGGCTTCGATAAGGAGGAAGTGATGTTTTGCAATACCTCTTTCGGGGATTATCCACATTATATTTCCCGGAACGCAGATACCAGTGCTTTTGATAATGCAGGGTTTACCGGCTGGATGCTGCTGAACTATAACAAGCCTGTTACTGTATCTTCCGTATACGGCGGGTATCTTCCCAATAATGCAGTGGATGAAAGTATAAAAACTTACTGGAGCGCGGCTACCGGCAACAAAGGTGAATGGATACAAACAGACCTTGGTAAAGTAAGCCATGTAAATGCAGTACAGGTGAATTATGCGGACCAGGATGCTCCTTTTTTGGGTAAGCAAACGGATATTTATCACCAGTATATACTTTGGTTTTCGGAAGATGGAAAGCATTGGAAGATGCTGGCAGATAAAAGCAAACAACGGAAAGATGTGCCCCACGATTATATTGAGTTAACAAAGCCGGTGCAGGCGCGTTATATAAAAATGGAAAACATTCATATGCCCGGCGGAAAGTTTGCACTCAGCGGGTTAAGGGTATTTGGCAATGGTAACGGCGCCGTACCGGATACGGTGAAAGACCTGCTGGTGCTTCGCACGGAGAAGGATAAACGAAGTGCATGGATCAAATGGTCGCCGGTAGATAACGCCTATGCGTATAACATTTACACCGGCACTTCACCGGATAAATTGTATAGCTGCATCATGGTGCATAACAACAACGACTATTACTTCAAAGGAATGGATAAAGACCGCCCCTATTATTTCTGTATAGAGGCCATTAATGAAAACGGCGTATCAGCCAGAACAAAAGTGATAAAATCTGAATAAAACAAACAGCATGAAACATAAACGTACCCGTTTTAAAAGCGTGGTTGCAGCAGTGATATTGCTGGCTGCGGGCCACGTACAGGCGCAAACATCAACGGCAAAAATGAATACCTTCATCAATGCACTGATGGCGAAAATGACGCTGGAGGAAAAGATAGGCCAGCTTAACCTGCTTACACCGGGTGGCGGCGTGGCAACAGGTTCGATAGTAAGCAGCGATGTGGAGACAAAGATCAGTAAAGGCAATGTGGGTGGTTTGTTTGGGATAATTGGTGTAGAAAAGATCCGGCAGGCACAGGAACTCGCAGTTACCAAAAGCAGGCTTAAAATTCCGCTGATCTTTGGATCGGATGTGATCCACGGATACAAAACCACTTTCCCTATTCCACTGGGACTATCGTGCAGCTGGGATTTACCGCTGATTGAACATAGCGCAAGACTGGCAGCAACAGAAGCCAGCGCCGACGGCCTTTGCTGGGTATATTCCCCGATGGTGGACATTGCCCGCGATCCGCGCTGGGGCCGCGTAGCCGAAGGCTCCGGGGAAGATACTTATCTCGGCTCAAAAATAGCCGCCGCCATGGTACATGGCTACCAGGGAAAACAGCTGGGTGACAAAAACAGCGTAATGGCCTGTGTAAAACACTTCGCCCTGTATGGCGCTGCGGAGGCAGGCAGGGATTACAATACCACGGACATGAGCCGCATCAAAATGTACGAATACTACCTGCCCCCATATAAAGCAGCTATTGATGCCGGCGCGGGTAGTGTTATGACTTCCTTCAATGAAATTGACGGTATCCCGGCTACGGCCAACAAATGGCTGCTTACAGACCTGCTCCGCAAACAATGGGGCTTTAAAGGCTTTGTGGTAACCGATTACACCGCTATCAACGAAATGACGGCGCATGGCCTTGGTAACCTGCAAACCGTATCGGCGCTGGCGCTAAAAGCCGGTGTGGATATGGACATGGTAGGCGAAGGTTTTGTGACCACGCTGCCACAATCGCTCAAAGAACATAAGGTAACACTGGCTGAGATCAATGATGCCTGCCGGCGCGTACTGGAGGCAAAATATAAACTCGGCCTCTTTGATGATCCTTTCCGCTACTGCAATGCCGCTACTGCTGCCAAAGAAGTGCTGAGCGCAGATAAAAGACAGGCAGCACGGGAACTGGGCACACGCTCCTGCGTGTTACTAAAAAACGACCGCCAAACATTGCCGCTGAAAAAGTCGGGCGCCATTGCACTGATAGGCCCCCTGGCCAATAACAAAAGCAATATGCTGGGTACCTGGGCGGTGAGCGGCGATGCCACAACATCCGTACCCGTGCTCGATGGCATGAAACAGGTGGCCGGCAGCGGGGTGCATATCCTTTACGCCAAAGGCGCCAACATCAGCGATGATACCAGTTTTGCCAAAAAAGTAAATGTATTTGGTGAGAGGATTGATATCGATACCCGTACACCGGAACAGCTGCTTACAGAAGCGATTACCACAGCTGCTAAAGCAGATGTGGTGGTAGCGGTGGTAGGAGAGGCCTCCGAAATGAGCGGGGAAGCCGCCAGCAGGTCAGATATCGGTATCCCTGAAAGTCAGCGTAAACTGCTCACCGCACTCGCACAAACCGGCAAACCATTGGTGGTAGTGGTAATGAGCGGACGACCATTGACACTCACCACTGAAAATGAACAAGCTACTTCTTTACTGCAGGTTTGGTTCCAGGGCCACGAGGCCGGTAACGCCATCGCCGATGTTCTCTTCGGAAATTATAATCCTTCCGGAAAACTCACCATGAGTTTTCCCCGTAATGTAGGACAGATCCCCATCTACTATAATTATAAAAATACAGGCCGCCCTCAACCGGAAGGCCCCACCCAGAAATTTCACTCCAACTACCTGGATGTGCCCAATGATCCGTTGTTCCCCTTTGGATACGGATTGAGCTACACCACGTTTAAATACGAAGGACTTACGCTCAGCACCAATAAAATAAGCGGCGGTAAAACGATCGACGTGGCATTTAAGCTCACCAATACCGGCGCTTATGCCGGCGAAGAAATTGTACAGCTGTACCTGAGAGACAGGGAAGCATCCGTTACCAGGCCGGTAAAAGAGCTGAAAGATTTTCAGAAGATAAAACTACAGCCGGGAGAAAGTAAAACCATTCATTTTACGATCGGCAGGGAAAAACTGTCGTTTTTTAACAGCCAGTTGCAATGGGCAGCCGAGCCAGGTACATTCGACCTCATGATTGGCGCCTCGGCTGCCGATATCAGGCTGAAAGACGCATTTGAATTGCAATAAGCAGCTATATCTTTATTACTGGTTAAAAGAAAGCAGGGTCGCCCGCATGGGCGGCCTTTGCTTTTTGGAGTACCAGTAAAAACCGCGACTGAAAGCTTATATTTGAAAACAGACTTTAAGCGCTTTTTATATGGAACCCATCACTGCCATTCAATTGAAAAATATTCCTTCCCTGAAGGAAGTGCCGCTGGAACAGCTGCAGTGGCTGATTTCCCAATCGGAAGAGAAACTGGTGCCGGAAGGAGAACTGTTGTTTAAAGCCGGCGACCCGGTAATAGCCACCATCATTCTGATTTCTGGTAAAGTGCGTATCTCCGCCACCATCAATGGCCACTACCGGGAAATTGTGGAACTGAACGATGATAATATCACCGGCTGGCTTCCGTTTTCCCGGGTAAAGAACGCCATTGGAAATGGTCTTTGCCTGAAAGATACCAGGGTGCTGATTTGCCCGGCGGAAAAGATCAAAACACATATTGAACAGCATTACGAACTAACAGAAGCGCTCGTGCATATTATGACCACCCGCGTGCGCGAAACCACGTCTTCCCAGCAACAGAATGAAAAAATGATGGCGCTGGGAAAGTTATCTGCCGGACTGGCCCATGAACTGAATAACCCGGTATCAGCCATCTGCAGAAGCTCAGATAACCTGTTTGAGAATGTTAGTCATATTCCCGCCATATTTAAAGAGATGGCGGCACTGTGCTTATCACAGGAGCAAACCACTGCTATTGTGGATAACCTGCAGCAATGGCAGGCCGGCAAACCAACGAAAGCAATATCCGTACTGGAGCTTTCCGATAAAACGACTGCTATCGAGGACTGGCTGGACAGCAAAAACATCTCCCGGATAGAAATAGCAGAAATACTGGCAGAATATGGTGTGGAACCCGCTGCATTAGAGGATTTCAGCAGGCTGTTCGATCCTGCGCACCTGGATGTGATTTTCAGCTGGATACACGGCGCACTGGAGGCAAACAGGATGGTAAGCGACCTGCAGATCTCTTCAAAAAGAATTTCAGACCTGGTAAGCGCCGTGAAAAGATATACTTATATGGACCAGGAACCGGACAAACAATTTATAGATATTCATACCGGTATCCGCAACACACTCACCATGCTGGACTACCGGTTCAGGAAAGGCAACGTGGAAATAGTGGAAAACTATGATGCCTCATTGCCCAAAATAAAAGCCCTGCCCGGGGAACTGAACCAGGTATGGACCAACCTGGTGGATAATGCGCTGGATGCCATGGAACCCGGCAAAAAAGGACGGCTGGAAATAGCCACCACAAAGGACCGGCAATGTGTGCATGTTACAATTACCGACAACGGACCAGGGATTCCCGAAGAAATACAGTCGCGTATATTTGAACCTTTCTTTACCACCAAAGACCTGGGAAAAGGAACAGGGCTGGGATTGGATGTGGTATCGCAGATTGTACAGCGTCATCGCGGATCTGTGAAACAAACCTCTGTACCAGGCAAAACAATTTTTACCATTTCATTTCCCATAGAGAATAATTAATGAAGAAGATATGAGCTTGCCAATAATATTTGTTATAGATGATGACAGACAGGTGCTGAATGCGATCACACAGGACCTGAAATCATATTACCGTAAATCGTACCGGATCTTAAGCACGCTTTCTGCCAACGAAGCATTGCAAAGCCTGGTAGAGCTGAAAAACAGGAACGATACGGTAGCCATATTTATTTCTGATCAGCGGATGCCGGAAATGGAAGGCGTTGATTTCCTGCAACAGGCCATGGAAATATTTCCCGCTGCCAAACGGGTATTACTTACCGCTTATTCGGATACCAACGCAGCTATAAAAGCCATCAATGAATTACGGCTGGATTATTATTTGCAAAAGCCCTGGGATCCGCCGGAAGAGAAATTGTATCCTGTTATCAATGATCTGCTGGAAGACTGGCAAACCAATTACCGGCCTGAGTTCCAGGGGATCAAAGTAGTTGGTTATCCTTTTTCGTCTGATGCTTACCGCATCAAGGAATTTCTGGCCAGCAACCTGATTCCCTATCACACTATTGATGCCGGCAGCGACGAAGGAAAGTTGTTGTTGCAGCTGAATAACCTGGATACATCGGCATTACCGGTGGTAATACTGGAGCAGGGAGAAGTAATGCCGTCCCCGGCCATCATTGATCTTGCCGCGAAAATAGGGTTGAATCCCACGCTTAAAAATGAGATCTACGATGTGGTGATCATTGGCGCCGGACCTGCAGGGCTGGCGGCTTCTGTGTACGGCGCATCTGAAGGATTGAAAACGCTGCTGATAGAACGGCATGCACCGGGCGGACAGGCAGGCACCAGTTCCCGTATTGAGAACTATCTTGGCTTCCCGTCGGGACTGAGCGGGGCGGAGCTTACCCGGCGCGCTATTACCCAGGCTACCAGGTTTGGTACGGAATTTTTATCGCCGCAGTCGGTGAAGGAAATTAAACTGAAAGCAGATTATAAGATCGTTTGCCTGGAAAACGGAACCGAAATAAATGCCAGGGCAGTAGTGATTACTACGGGAGTAGACTACCGTAAGCTGGATACTGCGGGCATCGCACAATTTACCGGTGCAGGCATTTACTACGGCGCCGCTACCACGGAAGCTGCCTCCTGCCGCGACCGGAGCGTGTATATACTGGGTGGTGGCAATTCAGCCGGACAGGCGGCCGTATACCTGTCGAAGTTTGCAAAGGAAGTATTTATCGTTATCAGGAAAGAAAACCTGAACGCTACCATGTCATCTTACCTGATAGATCAGATCAGTGAGATTGCCAATATCGCTATCCTGAACAACAGCGAAATAGTGGAAGCATCGGGC
The DNA here is from genome assembly GCF_035564935.1 of Chitinophaga sp. Taxonomy (GTDB): domain Bacteria; phylum Bacteroidota; class Bacteroidia; order Chitinophagales; family Chitinophagaceae; genus Chitinophaga. Next base: position 15,500 of record NZ_DATMTE010001121.1, read on the forward strand.
ACCGACCGGCTGGAGCAGCTGAAAATAGAAAACCTGCAAACCCATGAGGTAAAAGAAGTACCTGCTGATGCGTTGTATATTTTTATTGGTGCAAGGCCTTATACCGAATGGCTGGGTGATCTTATCATCAAAGATGAAAAAGGTTATGTACAAACCGGGCGGGAAATGAAATCATTTGATTATTTTGGTAAACTGTGGAAGCTGACGCGTGATCCTTACCTGCTGGAAACCAGCTGCCCCGGCATCTTTGCGGCCGGCGATGTAAGATCAGGCGCTATGAGCCGCGTGGCCTCCGCTGTGGGCGAAGGCTCTATGAGTATTAGCCTGGTGCATAAGTACCTGGCGGAAGTTTAAAATATTTTTTATGGCTTTATGTTCACACCTTGAAGCAATTACGGAAGTAAAAGTAAGCAGTGATCATGTTTGCGAAGAATGCGTAAAGCATCATGGCAAATGGCTGCATCTGCGTACCTGTCAGACCTGCGGTGTTACACTTTGCTGCGACGATTCGCCAGCAAAGCATATGACGCAGCATTTTCATGAAACGGATCATCCGGTGATAGCCTCCGCAGAGCCGGGTGAGCGGTGGTTGTGGTGTTATAAGGACGGGGCGTTTGCGGAGTATTGAAAATAACAGAAGGGGAAGGCGATAGTCTTCCTCTTACACCACCGTTACTTTCACACCCATATCTTCCATTTTCTTAACAATATGTTCTGAAATACCGCTATCAGTTATCACTTCATCTATTTCTTCCAGGGAGCAAATGCGCCCGAAACCTCTTTTGCCAAATTTGCTGGAATCTGCCAGCACAATGGTTTTCTGGGCGGTAGCCATCATTTTCTGGTTCAGGTGCGCTTCCATGATATTGGTAGTGGTAAGACCAAATTCCAGGTCGATACCATCTACACCGAGGAATAGTTTACTGCAGGAAAAATCTTCCAGTATCTTTTCTGCATAAGACCCGGTAACGGAAGTAGAGCTGTTGCGCAGATGACCACCAAGCTGGATGACTTCTATCTCCGGCCGGCGAAGCAGTTCCAGCGCCACATTCAGCGCGCCCGTGATAACCGTAAGATGCCCCTTGGGCAGGATGTTTTTTGCCAGCGCCTGTACAGAGGTACCGGAGGCAATAATGATGGCATCATTCGGCACTATCAACGCGGCGGCGGCATGACCTATCAGTTGTTTTTCTTCCCGGCGTATATTCTCTTTTTCATTCACCGGTTTATCCATCGTATATGGATTGTGAACGGTAGCGCCCCCGTGTGAGCGGAACAAAAGCGACTTATCCTCCAGCAGCTTCAGGTCTTTTCGTATAGTCACTCCCGATACATCCAGCTCCTTACAAAGCTCCAGTACATTAACATATCCTTTCTCGTGCAGCTTGCCGAGAATAAACTTATGACGTTCTGCAATATTGATCATAGACATATCAGATAAAAGTAACGTATTAAAATGTGTTGGCACGGGATCATCTGAAAAAATACTGATTACAAATATCCGTGAATTTTGTTTCAATTAGTTAAATATAGTTACAT